>NZ_DBMACV010000020.1:0-49274 GCF_057861905.1 Phocaeicola sp.
ATTGTTTCTTTGAAAACAAACCGGATGCATTGCAAGGATACTATATTGAGGACTCAAAACAACTGGCCTTATTCTAAACTTATCCCGAACTCAGGTAACTATTGTTATGCAAGAAATAACTGCAAGCGGTTTCACATGACTGACGACTTCTCTGTTCCTCAATATATGAGCCGAAAATTGCATTTGATGGACAATCCTGAATCACACGTTTGGCTACTTACCGGTATGAGTGATTTCTCCGATTGGGAAACAGCTTGGAGAGAAGAAATATTCAAACGTATAGCCATGAATCCACAGCATGCATATATCTTTCTGACGAAGCGTCCTGAACGAATTAACTTTCAAACAGGCGATGAAAACGTATGGATGGGAGTTACTGTGACCAGAGCTTCCGAGGAGAAACGGTTGAAGGCATTAAAAGACCACGTTCGCTCCAAACATTATCATGCCACTTTTGAACCTCTCTTCGAGGATGTGGGTGAAATAGATCTGGAAGGTTACGAATGGATTGTTATTGGAACAGAAACTGGTAAAAGAAAAGGGAAAGTGGATGCCAAACCTGAATGGGTACTTCATATTGTGGAACAGGCGAAAAGAAATCACATTCCGGTTTTTATGAAAGAAGATCTTCTGCCTATCATGGGAGAAGAACGAATGATTCAGGAACTACCAGAACAATTTATAGAAAAAATATGGAAAAGGAAATAATCAGAGAAATAGATGTGCAGAATGTCATGACCAAGTCATCATTACCCGTAGGTGGTTTTTCGGTCAATCCTTACGTGGGTTGCCCGCATGCCTGCAAGTACTGTTATGCTTCATTCATGAAACGCTTTACGGGACATACAGAGCCTTGGGGTACATTTCTTGATGTTAAACATTGGAAACCGATTGACAATCCGCACAAGTTCGACGGGCAACGAATTGTTATAGGTTCTGTAACAGACGGATACAATCCGTATGAAGAAGAGTTTTGCAGAACCCGTAAACTGCTGGAAGAATTAAGAGGCACTAATGCTGAAATCATGATCTGTACCAAGTCAGATTTGGTTTTGCGTGATCTTGATTTACTGAAAGATTTCCCGAAAGTGACGGTATCTTGGTCGGTCAACACACTTGATGAACAGTTTAGATGTGATATGGATCGTGCCGTAAGCATTGAGCGCAGGCTTGAAGCCATGAAGCAGTTCTATAATGCTGGTATACGTACCGTATGTTTTATTTCACCGATTTTTCCGGAAATTACGGATGTGAAAGCTATCATTAACCGGGTAAAAGATTTCGCAGATTTGATATGGCTGGAAAATCTGAATCTTCGTGGACAATTTAAGAGAGAGATCATGGATTATATACGGGAAAAACATCCGGAACTTGAAACCTTGTACGATGAAATATATAACAAGAAAAGGCAAGATTACTGGCAGGCTTTAGAGCAGGAAATCTCTTCATTTGCTCAAGCGGGGAGTTATCCTTATCGCATAAATGATTTGCCATACGGACGTTCTTTAAAGGGGAAACCTGTTATAGTTAACTATTTCTATCATGAAAAAATCAGGCTGAAAAAATAAATTCATCTGATTTGGCTGGAGAAAAATTACGGTAATGCTAAGTTGTACAGCTACGGGATCTGGTCGTAGCCGTACGGCCCTTTATCAGGGTATGGGGGACATTTAGTTTGAGATAGCCATCACTTTTTTAGATGATATATCAGTCTGCATACATTGTTTCGGAATGTTTTAGATTCTTGTGGTGTTCATTGTTTCAAATAATGTCTTTAACGATTCTGTAGTGCCAGCATAAGGAGGAATAATGAAAAAGTCATGTAAATAGAAGGCTTATTCTGTATAAATTCAATTGAATCTTTAGTAAAAATAAGTCTGGGATATTTTCTTTCACGAAAAAAAGTTTGTAGACTTGCACCCATATTTAGATAACATGAATTTGATGGTATGATTATAGGAATTGATGTAGGTGGAAGTACCACTAAAATTGTAGGAATGGAGAAAGGATGTATTTGTCATCCGATGTTTGTAACCGCAGCAGATCCTGTTACTTCGCTGTTTGGCGCTTTTGGAAAATATATATACGATCATTCTATTCAACTTTCGGATGTGGAGCAGGTCATGTTAACGGGAGTTGGCAGCTCATATATACAACAACCTTTGTATGGTTTGCCTACAGCCCGCACAGATGAATTTATTGCGAATGGACTCAGTGCACAATATGCTACCGGATTGGATAAGTTGATGGTTGTAAGTATGGGAACCGGAACTTCGTTTGTCCGGGTTGAGAATGAGACAATCCGCCACGTGGGGGGAATTGGCATCGGAGGAGGAACGCTGATAGGCTTGTCCCGTCTGCTGCTCCATACACAAGATATATTATGGGTATCAGAGCTGGCAGGAAGAGGTGAACTGAAAAATGTGGATTTGCAGATACAGGATATTTGTCGCACGTCACTGCCCGGACTTCCGTTGGATGCAACAGCATCCTTGTTAGGGAAGCTGGATAACAATGCCTCACCCGAAGATTTGGCATTAGGCTTAATTCACATGGTATTGCAATCTATTGGTCAGGCGGCCGTTTTGTCTGCTCTGGAAACAGAAATTCGTAATTTTGTTCTGATTGGAAATCTGACTCAATTGCCTCAGTGCCGTCCGGTTTTCGATACGATTGGACAAATGTACGATGTCCGTTTTATCATTCCTGATAATGCAGAATATCAGACTGCTATAGGAGCAGCTCTGGCTTATATTAAAAAGATAGAAACAAATCCGGTAAGGGGATAAACCTTATCGGATTATTTTATGTCCGTTTGCTTCCGAACCTGATTTTGTATCAGCAATATCTTTGCGGATGCAGCTGCAATCCGATGGTGGTGGTAAAGAGTTTATATTGATAAGTGAAGATTAAGTTTATAAGAATATTTAAAAAACGGATGGTCTGTATGCTTTTTATTTTATAATACTTACTTTTGTCTTTAAAAGAATTAATTATAAAATGTTATCCTTATGCAAAAACACATTGCCTCATTAGTCGCATGCAGTGCTATAGCTTCTGTATCTGCGTGGTCACAAACGACAGCTCATCCTAATATTATTATGTTTCTGGTCGATGATATGGGCTGGCAAGATACGTCTGTTCCTTTTTATAATGATGAACTGACACCGCTTAACAAACGATTTGTTACGCCTAACATGGAGCGGATGGCGCAGATGGGAGTTCGCTTTACCGAAGCATATGCTTGTGCTGTTTCTTCTCCTACGCGGTGCAGTCTGATGTCTGGAATGAATGCTTCAAGGCACAGAGTGACGAACTGGACACTGGAATTAAATGAAAAGACCGACGAACCCAGTGACATGATAACTCTTCCTGAATGGAATTATAATGGCATTCAGCCCGATTCTACAGAAGGCAAGATAAACAATTCTACAGCTATCACGTCACTTCCTCAAATTCTTAGGGAAAATGGTTATTGGACCATTCATTGTGGAAAGGCTCATTTTGGTGCAAGAACTACGCCGGGAGCAAATCCGATAAACATGGGATTCGATGTAAATATAGCAGGCGGGGCAAACGGTGCTCCGGGAAGTTATCTGGGAACAAAGAACTTTGGCGAAGGTTCCCGCTTTGCCGTACAGGGACTGGAAAAGTATTACGGACAGGACATCTTTATAACAGAAGCGTTGACGCGGGAGGCATTGACAGAAATGGAAAAGGCTGTAAAGATGAACAAGCCTTTTTATTTGTATATGTCGCACTATGCCGTTCATACACCTTACGATGATGACAAACGTTTCAGCGACAAGTATTGGGGAAAATATGATGAGCAGTTGAAGACCGAATTGAATGAGAATGAAGCCAAGTATGCCGCTTTGGTAGAAGGAATGGATAAAAGTTTGGGAGATATTCTCGATTATCTGCAGAGAAATCCGGAGGTTGCCAAAAATACGATTCTGCTTTTCATGTCGGATAATGGAGGACAAGGTTTAAGTAACGTGCGTCAGGGAGTTGCCAATCGCGACCAGAACTATCCGGCCCGTGGAGGAAAAGGTTCTGCATTTATGGGGGGAGTTCGTGAACCGATGATGGTTTACTGGCCGGGAGTGACTAAGCCCGATACGGAATGTGATCAGCGGGTTATTATTGAAGACTTTTATCCTACGATACTCGAGATGGCAGGAGTGAAGAAATATAAAACTCATCAGGTGGTAGACGGAGTCAGTTTTGCCGACGTTTTGAAGCATCCAGAAACGAGAAAAGACCGTGTACTGGTATGGCATTTCCCGAATCTTTGGGGAGAGTCGCAGAATTTGGAAGAAGGATATGGTGCCTATTCGGCTATAATGAAAGGAGATTATCATCTTATTTATACATGGGAAACACGTCAGCTCCGGCTTTATAATGTAAAGGAGGATATAGGCGAACAGCATGACCTGGCACAGGCTATGCCGGACAAGGTGAAAGAGCTGGCTGCCGAACTGTCTGATTATTTAAGAGAAAGGGATGCACAAAGACCGTCGTTGAAAGCTACCGGCGAAGTTATTCCATTCCCTGACGGAAAATAATGGCAGAAATTGCTAAAGTTTGTTGAAACAGGAAGAGGGTTATTGATTCGACTGCTCTCAGAGTTCTTGCACTGTGGAAAATGTAACTTTATTATTTGTAATAAGTTCTCATCAGAAATTCCTCTATTTTTGCTTTCTTCATCGGGGAGAAGGTAAGGATAGAGGAATAAAACTTGTAGTTCCCAAAGCTGATTTGCTTCAGTTTTATGGAGATAACCATGATCAGTCGCAGATGTCTTTTTGTGACGCTTAAAAAAAATGATAAAGCCGAGCTGTTTTCCCAACAGCCCGACTCCCATCAAACATCCAATAAAAAAAATTAGAGTTTGTCTTTTGGTTATTTTTATCTTATGAATAACAGCTCTCTATATTTAGGAAGTGTCCACATCTGGTCGTCAACAATCAACTCCAGCTTGTCGATGTGGTAACGAATCTGTTCCAGCATCGGAGAAATATTGTCGTGATAAGCAATTGCTTTTTCACGTTCGTCCGTAATCTTGTTGGCAACCTTGCGGGCTTCGACCATTGCATCTACATGTTCTTTGATGTAGATAGTATGTTCTGAAATCTTCCGGATGATAGCCAGATTTTCTGATGACAGGTGATCGGCTTCTTCGGCAGGGAAAAGTCCTTTCATCTTATATACATTATCCAGCAGTTTTGTCTGATAGTCGGTAGCGATAGGTACAATATGGTTCATGACCAAATCTCCCAAGACACGTGCCTCTATCTGAATCTTTTTGGTGTAAGTTTCCCATTTTACCTCGTTACGCGCTTCCAGTTCTTTCTGGGTCATGACTCCGGTCGATTCAAACATCTTGATGCTTTCCGGAGTAAGATAACGGTCGAAGATAAGCGGGCAACTGGTTTCGCAATCCAGTCCGCGGCGGGCAGCTTCTTCCTTCCATTCATCGCTATAACCGTTCCCGTCGAAGCGGATAGGTTTAGACAACTTGATGTATTTGCGGATTACCTGAATAATAGCAGATACTTTCGGCTCGCCTTTCTCCATCAGTTCGTCTACGTCTTTCTTGAATTCGACAAGCTGTTCGGCAACTGCGGTATTCAGTGCGATCATGGCGCTGGCACAGTTGGCTTCCGAACCAACGGCACGGAACTCAAATCTGTTTCCGGTGAAGGCGAAAGGAGAGGTACGGTTACGGTCTGTATTATCGATCAGCAGTTCCGGAATCTGCGGAATGTCGAGTTTCATACCATGTTTGCCGCCCAATGAAATCAGTTCGTCTGTAGAACTGTCTTCCATGTGGTCGAGTACCTTGCTCAACTGTCTTCCCAGGAAAGAAGAGATAATTGCGGGAGGTGCTTCGTTGGCACCCAGACGGTGTGCATTGGTTGCGCTCATGATAGACGCTTTAAGCAGTCCGTTATGACGATATACTGCCATCAAGGTATTTACCACGAAGGTAATGAAGCGCAGGTTTTCTTCTGCTGTTTTTCCCGGAGCCATCAGCAAGATGCCGGTATCTGTACCCAGTGACCAGTTGTTGTGCTTGCCCGAGCCGTTGACTCCCTTGAAAGGTTTTTCATGAAGCAGGACACGGAAACCATGAGTACGTGCAACTTTTCTCATCAGCGACATGATGAGCATATTGTGGTCTACTGCCAGATTACATTCTTCGAAGATAGGAGCAAGCTCAAACTGGTTAGGAGCTACTTCATTATGTCTTGTCTTTACCGGAATGCCAAGCTCCAGAGCCTGAATTTCCAAATCTTTCATGAAGGCTGCTACACGAGTAGGAATGGCACCAAAGTAATGATCTTCCAACTGCTGGTTCTTCGATGCTTCGTGTCCCATCAGGGTACGTCCGGTAAGAAGCAGGTCGGGGCGTGCTGCATAAAGGCCTTCGTCTACCAGAAAATATTCCTGTTCCCATCCCAGATAAGCAACAACTTTCTTGACATCCGGATTAAAGTAATGACAAACGTCGACGGCTGCTTTGTTGACGGCACGCAAAGCCTTCAGTAATGGAGTCTTGTAGTCGAGCGATTCTCCGGTGTAAGCGATGAATATGGTCGGGATGCACAATGTGTCGTCTACAACAAATACTGGAGAAGACGGGTCCCATGCACTGTAACCGCGGGCTTCGAAAGTATTTCGGATACCTCCGTTAGGGAATGAAGATGCATCCGGTTCCTGCTGTACGAGCAGTTTTCCTGAAAACTCTTCCATCATACCGCCCTTGCCATCGTGCTCAACAAAAGCATCGTGCTTTTCGGCTGTTCCTTCTGTCAGCGGCTGGAACCAGTGAGTATAATGTGTTGCTCCTAATTCCATAGCCCATCGTTTCATGCCTTCTGCTACTTTATCGGCTATTTCACGGTCGAGTGCAACTCCATTGTCCATAGCATCTACCAGTTTGCTGTACACTGGTGTAGGAAGATACTTGAACATTTTTTCACGGTTGAATACGTACTTGGCGAAATATTCGCTCGGGCGCTCTGCCGGAACAGGCACTTCTAAGGGTTTTGTCTGAAAAGCTTTTTCTACCACTCTAAATCTTAACTTTGACATAATACCTTGATTTTGATTGATTATTTAATAAGATGTTTGATATGTTTTTTTAATGATTGTATGCTGATTCTCCATGTTCGTAAATATCCAGACCTTCTTCTTCTACTCGCTTGTCAACACGGATGCCGACCAGCCTGTCTGTTATCTTGAATAGGATGTAAGTCATCACGGCACTGAATACGATGGATATGACGGTTGCCAGAATCTGTACACCCAACTGATGCCAGTCGCCATATAAAGCTCCCTTTACACCACCTTCGCCGGAGATGAACTGTGTAGCGAATACACCTGTCAGGATAGAACCTACGATGCCGCCTATGCCATGAACTCCGAATGCATCCAGCGTATCGTCGTATTTGAATTTCGGCTTGATGACAGCTACCATGTAGAAGCAGATAATCGGAGTAATCAGTCCGATGCAGAAGGCTCCGAAAATATCTACCGTTCCTGCAGCCGGAGTTATGGCTACCAGACCTGAAACAGCGCCTGTACATGCACCTACAGTCGTAGGTTTCTTGTTATGAATCCAGTCGATTGCCATCCATGTCAGTGCTGCTACGCAGGTAGCCAGATGAGTCACCAGAAAAGCATTGGCTGCTATTCCGTCGGCCTGCAAGCCGCTTCCGGCATTGAATCCGAACCATCCCAGCCACAAGAAAGCTGTACCCAGAAATACAAATGTGATGTTGTGTGGAGTGATAGGATGACCGATTTTATAATCACTTCTCTTTCCTGCCATAATAGCCATTACGAGAGCCGAAATACCTGCATTGATGTGTACTACGGTTCCTCCTGCAAAGTCTATCGCACCCATCTGCTGGAGGAATCCTCCTCCCCATACCCAGTGTGCCATAGGAATATAAACCAATATGCTCCACAATACGGTAAATATCAGGAAGCCGGAGAATTTCAGTCGTTCGGCAAACGCTCCCAGAATCAAAGCTGGAGTAATGATGGCAAACATACACTGGAATAAGACGAAGATCAGTTCCGGAATGTTGCCGGCAGAAAGGCTGGAAGTTGTAATTCCCCTCAGCAGGACTTTGTCGAATCCGCCTATCAGGAACGACCACGTGCTGCCGCTGTCCATCAGGCTGGTTCCGAAAACGAAACTGTAGCCGAAAGCAATCCAGATAACGGTCACCGCACAAACAATAAGCATACACTGCATGATGATGCTCAGTACGTTTTTCTGCCGTACCAGTCCTCCGTAAAACAGGGCGATACCTGGAATTGTCATTAGCAGTACAAGTAGCGTGGCTACAATCATCCACGCTGTGTTTCCTGTGTCGAGTATCATGTTTGTATCCATAGTTCTTCTTGTTTAGTTGTATATTGTATTGTTATTTTTCCTGTTCTGCGTTGTAAAGTGAGATGTCGCCTCTTTCTCCTGTACGGATACGGATGGAATCTTCCACCGGAATGACGAAAATGCGGCCATCTCCAATCTCACCTGTCCGGGCTGCTTTCATGACAGCCTGAATTGTTTTCTCCACATTCTTGTCGCGTACAACGATTGATATAAGTATTCTTTCTATCGAACTGGTATCGTATACGATTCCTCGATAGATACGGCCTTCACGAGTTTTTCCTACTCCTCTTACGTCGTAGTAAGAAAACCACTCGATGTCGGCTGCCAGCAGGGCTTCTTTGACATCTTCGAACCGTGTTCTGCGGATAATGGCTTCAATTTTTTTCATAATTCTTGTATTTGTATTTTGTAGTGTTATAAATGTTATCCTGTCTTTTTGTCCTTAAGAAAACTATACCCGTTGACTTTCTTTAAAACATTCCTGAAATAAGTTTGCTGTTACCATGCAGCTTTGATACAGGTCTGCGTTCTCTTTAGTTGTATTTCCCTTTTCATTGCTTTTCGTCTTAAAATAGTTTTTATATGTGCCTATATGAAAGTATTTTCTTCATATAAATACTATTGATTTATTTAAATCTCTTATTTAGTTTCTTTTTGTTTTTTCTGTATTGCAAAATTATGTCTTTTTGATTTTATAGTAAAGCCTAAGCGGTTAATTGTTTCTCACTAATTTATATTTGTTTCATATTATAAGTTTATGTGGTTAATTTCTTCTTGATTGTAATCATATTACTTTATTTGTATTTCAAATTGTTACCGCGTGCATAAATAATGAATCTTTTTGTATTGAAAAAACGCCGGAAGTCTGACCGTAATGTCGGTCAAAAATGATTTTAGGTGACTTATTGAATTGAAATTTGTATGCAGACAATATTATTTGTTGTCGTGAAGAGAAAAGAAAGGCCTGCCGAAAGTCCTTTTATTTTTTGTACAAAAACTTAGAAAATTTGTACAAAAGATTTTGAAACGTCTCGACGTTTTCCGGAAGATGCCGGCATGTCCTTGCCGAAACGTTTCCACGGATAAAAAACGAAAGCCGTTGTTACCCTGCATGCAGCAGGAAGTAACAACGGCTTCTTTCAGATATTGTATATTGCTTGTGTTCTTTTAAATCCAGTTCTGGATGCGCTGCATGGCTTCCAGACAGTCTTCGCGTTCGCCGAATGCCGTGAGTCGCAGATAGCCTTCACCGCTGGGACCGAAGCCCACTCCCGGAGTACTTACGATGTTGACTTCGTATAACAACTGGTCGAAGAACTTCCATGAGGTTGTACCTTCCGGCACTTTCAGCCAGATGTACGGAGCATTTACACCTCCATATACGCTGAGGCCGACTTTCTTCAGGCTTTCGCGCATGATGCGGGCATTTTCCATGTAATAATTGATGGTTTCTTTTATTTGTTTCTGTCCGTCGGGCGTATAGATTGCTTCCGCACCGCGCTGGGTGATATAGCTTGTTCCGTTGAATTTGGTACATTGGCGGCGGTTCCATAACGGATTCAGTGGAATACGTTGTCCGTCGAGGCTGGCTGCTGTCACTTCTTTCGGGATGACAGTGTATCCGCAACGAACGCCAGTAAATCCGGCCGTTTTCGAGAAACTGCGGATTTCGATAGCTACTTTCTTGGCGCCTCGGATCTCGTAGATAGAGTGGGGGACGTCGGGTTCTTGGATGAAAGCCTCGTATGCGGCGTCGAAGATAATCAGTGTATCATTGGCAAGCGCATAGTCTACCCACTTCTTCAGTTGGTCGTGCGTAAGGGTAGTACCTGTCGGGTTATTAGGATAACACAGATAGATCAGGTCGACTCTGTGCTTGGGTAGTTCGGGGATGAAGTTGTTTTCTTCGGTGCATGGGAAATAAGTCACGTTGCTCCATTTTCCATTCTCGTCCAGTGTACCCGAGCGTCCGCACATGATGTTGCTGTCTACATACACAGGATAAACCGGATCGGTGATTCCCATACTGTTGTCCCAGCGGAGCAGTTCGCCGATGTTTCCGGTATCACTCTTGGCTCCGTCGCTGATGAATACTTCGGAAGGGCTGAGGCTGATACCTCGTGGTGCAAAATCATGCTTGATGATTGCCTCTATCAGAAAATCGTAACCTTGTTCGGGACCGTATCCGTGGAATGTCTTGGCATCTGCCATTTCGTCTACCGCACGATGCATGGCTTCGATGCTTACGGCAGGAAGAGGGCGGGTTACATCGCCTATGCCCAGTCGGATCAGTTTCTTTCCGGGGTGTGTAATTTTAAATGCGTTTACTTTTTTTGCTATGTCCGAGAATAAGTAACTTCCCGGTAATTTGAGAAAATGTTCGTTTACTAATGCCATATATTATGTCTTATGATTATATGTTAATTTCACCGTCGAAAACCTTGGTTGCCGGACCGGTCATGTAGATATGGTTGTCGGCAGCCCATTCGATGTCGAGAGTTCCTCCGTCCATTACGATGGAGCTCTTTCTTCCGCACCGGTTGGTAAATGCCGAAGCAACAGCCGTGGCACAGGCACCCGTGCCACAAGCCATGGTAATGCCCGAACCGCGTTCCCATACTCTCATGCGGACTTTGTTATCCGACAGAATCTGGGCAAATTCCACATTCACGCGGTCGGGGAACAACGGATGACGTTCCAGTACAGGTCCCACTTCTTCGAGTTTGATTTGATTGATGTCATCGACAAAAATAACCAGATGAGGGTTGCCCATTGATACGGCAATACCCTTTTCGAATGCATAACCTTCTCCCAAGGTTACTTCATGGATGTCTGAAGGTATGCCCATGTCTACGGTGACTGTTTCTACCGTATTCTTGTCGCCGACGTGCAGATGCAAGATCTTGATGCCCGATAATGTTTCGAGCCGTATATCCGTCTTGTCGGTCATCCCTTCTTCGTATAAGTATTTTCCGATGCAACGGCTGGCATTGCCGCACATGCGTGCTTCCGAGCCGTCGGCATTGAATATGCGCATCTTAAAGTCGGCTTGAGTGGAAGGGCAGATAAGTACCAGTCCGTCGGAGCCGATACCTGTATGGGGACGGCTCCATTCGATGGACAACTTTTCCGGTTCGTCTATTGGATAACGCAGTGTATTGACGTAAATGTAGTCATTGCCTGCGCCGTGCATCTTTGTAAATTTAATTTTCATTTTGTTTTTATTTAAAAAGTCTAGTATGCAGCCTCGTGTATTCCGGCTACGGCACGGCCGCTTGGGTCGTTTAAGTTCTTGAAACTTGCATCCCATGCCAGTGCTTCTGCCGTAGAACATGCCACACTTGGTACACTTGGTACGCTACGGGCAGCCGAGTCGCTGGGGAAATGTTCTTCGAAAATGCTGCGGTAGTAATATTCTTCCTTGTTCTGGGGCGGGTTGATCGGGAATCGTTCTGCTGCGTGCTTCATTTCCTCGTCGCTGACGGCTGCGGCTGTAATTTCCTTCAGGGTGTCTATCCATGAGTAGCCTACTCCGTCGGAGAACTGTTCTTTCTGGCGCCATGCTATGCTTTCCGGCAGGAGAGATGCAAAGGCGTCGCGTACGACACGTTTTTCGATGGTGTGCCCCGGGCACATCTTTACTGCCGGGTTCAGGCGCATGGCTACATCCAGAAACTCTTTGTCGAGGAACGGAACACGTCCTTCTACGCCCCATGCGGCAAGCGACTTGTTGGCGCGCAGGCAGTCGTACAAATAGAGTTTGGAAAGCTTGCGGACAGTTTCTTCGTGGAAAGCCTCCGGTGTAGGAGCTTTGTGGAAGTAAAGATAACCTCCGAATACTTCGTCGGCACCTTCTCCGCTGAGCACCATCTTGATACCCATCGACTTGATGACGCGTGCCAGCAGGTACATCGGGGTAGAGGCACGGACTGTTGTTACGTCGTAGGTCTCGATGTAATAGATTATGTCGCGTATGGCATCCAGACCTTCCTGGATGGTATAGTTGATTTCGTGATGCACGGTTCCGATATGTTCGGCAACGATACGGGCCTTTTCCAGATCGGGCGCTCCCTTCAGTCCTACAGCGAACGAGTGCAACTGAGGCCACCATGCAGGTGCTTTTCCGTCGGCTTCGATACGCTTGTCGGCATAAATCTTTGCAATGGCAGAGATAACCGAAGAGTCCAGACCTCCGGACAACAGGACACCGTAAGGCACATCACTCATCAACTGGCGGCGTACGGCAGCTTCGAGGGCTGTACGTACGTCGTTTACCTGAGCGGTATATGCCTCGGCTTCGGGCAATGACGTGTAACGGTCTTTAACGGCATCGTATTCCATCCAGTCGCGTTTGTACCAGCGTTTCATTTTTCCTTCACGGCTCCAGTAGTAGTGTCCGGGCAGGAAAGGTTCGTATTCCTCACAGAATCCTTCCAGGGCCTTCAGTTCACTGGCGCAATATACAGTTCCGTCTGCATCACGACCTATATATAAAGGTATAACGCCTATCGGGTCGCGGGCTATCAGGAACTCGTCGCGTTCTTCGTCGTAAAGAGCGAAAGCGAAAATACCGCTCAGGTCTTCCAGAAAGTGAATGCCTTTCTCCTGATAAAGTGCCAGAATTACTTCGCAGTCGCTGCCTGTCTTGAAGTCGTACCGGCCGGCATACTGTGCACGGATGTCACGATGATTGTAAATTTCACCATTTACGGCAAGCACTTTTTTCCCGTCGCTGGAGTAAAGAGGCTGGCCTCCCGACTGAGGATCTACAATGGAAAGACGTTCGTGTGCCAGTATGGCACTTCCACCGCAGTAAATGCCACTCCAGTCCGGGCCGCGATGACGTATCTTTTTTGCCATTGCCAAGGCTTTCTGCCTTAGCTCCGGCGTTTGTTTTTTGATATTGAAAATGCAGGCTATTCCACACATAGTATTTCTGTTTTTTTATAAATTCAACGATGACTCTTCTGCAGCATGGCATCAATGTCGGCTGCCGCCCGGCGTCCTGCCGCAATACATTTTACTACAAGACTTGGTCCGGTAGCAGCGTCGCCTGCAACGACGGCGTTTTCCGGAAGCTCTGGCAGTTGGGGTTTCAAGAATCCCATGGCAAGCAAGACGAGGTCGGCTTCAATGATTTCCTTCTTTCCGGTAGGACGCATTTGAGGGCGTCCGCCGTCGGCTGCCGGAATCCATTCTACTTCCTCTACTTCCACACCGCATACACGTCCGTCTTCGGTTCCTAAGAAGCGGTTCGAAGTCAGACTCCATCGGCGTGTACATCCTTCTTCGTGGCTCGAGCTGGTCTTCAGGACGATAGGCCACTGCGGCCACGGTGTTGCCGGATTATGACCAACAGGCGGCTTGGGCATGATTTCTATCTGGCATACGCTGACAGCTCCCTGGCGGTTGGCTGTTCCGATACAGTCGCTTCCCGTATCTCCTCCGCCGATGACAAGTACTTTCTTGCCTTTTGCAGTGATGTGTTCTTCGTCGCTGAATGTCTGTCCGGCCAGTACTCGGTTCTGCTGTGCCAGCATTTCCATAGCGAAATGTATGCCTTTCAGTTCGCGTCCCGGTATGTTCAGGTTGCGGGCTTCCGGTGTTCCGGTACAGATGGCGTAGGCATCGAATCCTTCGGGCAAGTGCGCCAGATCGATTTCTGCATTAGTCTTAAAACAGATGCCTTCGTCTTCCATGATTTTCAAGCGGCGGTCGATAATCGGCTTGTGTAGTTTGAAGTTAGGAATACCGAAGCGTAACAGTCCTCCTATGTATTCGGATTTCTCGAAAACCGTAACTTCGTATCCTCTCCGGTTTAGCTGATTGGCAGCAGCCAGCCCGGCAGGTCCTGAACCGATGACGGCAACTTTATGTCCATTTCTCGCGTAATGTTTGGTCGTGACATAACCTTCGCGGAAGGCTGTCTCGATGATGGCAGCTTCATCCTCTCGGATTGTGACCGGAGAGTCGATGCTTAGTTTCAGTACACACGACTTCTCGCAGAGTGCCGGACATACTCTTCCAGTAAATTCGGGGAAGTCATTTGTCCGTGTTAATATCTCGTAGGCTTCCTGCCATTTACCTTTACTTAGTGCATCCTGAAATTCAGGAGGACGGTTGCCTAGCGGGCATGCCCAGTGACAGAAGGGCACGCCGCAATCCATACATCGGGATGCTTGCAGTTTACGTTCGCTGGTATTCAGCGTTTGTTCCACTTCTCCAAAATCGGCTATGCGTTCGTGGATAGGACGATAGCCAGCCTCTTGCCGGGGTATATTTAGAAATGCTTTAGGATCTCCCATAACAATAATTTTATTAGTTGTTCGATGTTTTAGTAATCTCTCTGCACTTCAGCTATTTTCTGCTGGAGTTTCTTCATCTGTTCTTCTGCCAGTACACGTTTATATTCGATTGGAGTAACTTGAATGAACTCGTCTACGTGTTGCTGCCAGTTGTCGAGCAGCGTACGTGCCAGCTTTGAACCGGTATATTTCCAGTGCCGTTCTATCAGTTCACGCAGTTCTTTGCGTGCGGCAGAGTCTTCCAGCAGACTAAGTTCTACCATTTCCATGTTACAGAAATAATCGAATGTACGTTCACGATCCCATACGTAAGCGATACCGCCGCTCATTCCGGCAGCAAAGTTACGTCCGGTATGTCCTAAAACAACAACTCGTCCTCCTGTCATGTATTCGCAACAATGGTCGCCTACACCTTCTACTACAGCGATTGCTCCCGAATTTCTTACGGCAAAACGTTCACCCACACATCCGTTGATGTAGACTTCACCGCTGGTTGCACCATACATCAGTGTGTTTCCGGCGATTGTATTCTTGGAAGCATCGAAGCAGGAATCCATCGGGGGGAGAACAGCTATTCGTCCGCCGCTCAGTCCTTTTGCGACATAATCGTTTGCTTCGCCCTCCAGACGGAAGCTGATTCCCGGAGTAAGGAAGGCACCGAAGCTCTGACCTGCCGAGCCTTTGAACTTGACGCTGATAGTTCCGTCGGGTAATCCTTCGTGTCCGTATCGGGTTGCCACTTCTCCCGCAAGCATAGCTCCTACAGAACGGTCTGTGTTCGAGATGGTATATTCCAGTTCCACCGGGCGCTTGTTGTCCAACGCTTCATGTGCTGCAGCGATGATTGATTTATCCTTTACTTCCGAAAGGTCGAGCGGACGATTCATTGTGTAGTGGATGTCTGCTCCATTGTCTACCTGATGTAGTATACGGCTGAAGTCCAATCCACCTATTTTTCCTGTATTATCATGTGGAGCTATCTCAATAAGGTCGGTTCTGCCGATAATGTCTTGCAGGCGGGTGAATCCCATGGCAGCCAGATATTCTCGTACTTCCTGAGCCAGGAATTCAAAGTAATTGATCAGGTATTTGTAATGTCCGCGGAAATGTTCGCGCAATCTTTCATCTTGTGTAGCAACACCTACCGGACATAAGTTGGTATGGCATTTACGCATCATTACACATCCTAAAACAATCAGTGCGGCTGTTCCGAAAGCATATTCATCTGCTCCCAGCAATGCCATGCTGATGATGTCACGACCTGTCTTCAACTGACCGTCTGTTTGCAGGCGAACCTGTCCGCGCAGTCCGTTGAGTACCAGTGTCTGTTGGGTTTCGCTCAAGCCGATTTCAGGCGGAATACCTGCGTATCTCATCGAAGATGCCGGTGATGCTCCGGTTCCTCCTTCGGCTCCTGATATTACAATCAGATCGGCCTTGGCTTTTGCTACGCCGGCAGCGATTGTTCCTACACCGCTTTCTGCTACCAGCTTTACGCTGATGGCTGCTCGCGGATTGACATTCTTCAGGTCGAAGATAAGCTGAGCCAAGTCTTCGATACTGTAGATATCGTGATGAGGTGGAGGAGAAATCAGCGAAATGCCTGGAATAGAGTGGCGGGTACGTGCGATGACTTCGTCTACCTTAAAGCCCGGCAACTGACCACCTTCACCCGGTTTTGCTCCTTGTGCCACTTTAATCTGTATTTCTTCAGCATTGACCAGGTACTCGGTTGTTACGCCGAAACGTCCCGAAGCAATCTGTTTGGTCTTACTGCAAAGGCTGATATCTTCGTTGTCGCTGTCGGAATGATAAACAGCTTTGAATCGTTCACTGTCTTCACCTCCTTCACCCGTGTTGCTGCGTGCACCGAGTTTGTTCATGGCAAGTGCCATGGCTTCGTGAGCTTCTTTGCTGATGGCGCCGAATGACATGGCACCGGTTACAAAGTGCTTGACGATGCTTTCCACAGGTTCTACGGTGTTGATGTCTACGGGATTATTGCGGAAGCGGAAAAAGTCGCGCAAGAACATGGGTGATGCTTTTTCGTTTGCCTTTTGTGTGAATTCCTTGAACTTCTTATAGCTTCCTGTACGTGTGGCCAGTTGCAGTAAACTGATGGTTTCCGGATTCCATGCATGCTTTTCTCCATCTTTGCGGAAGGAGAACAATCCGATATGATCGAGCATGGAAGCTGCTTCATCATCGCTGATGCAGGCTCCCGACTGATGAAATTTCAGATAGTCGTTGGCTATGTCTTTCAGTCCGGCACCGCCGATGGTAGAAATTTCGGTACCGAAATACCGTTTCATCGTTTCGGCGTTCAGTCCTACAGCTTCAAAAAGTTTGGCTCCGCGATATGAACGGATGGTACTGATACCCATTTTGCTCATTACTTTATAGAGGCCTTTGCACAGTGCTTTGATATAGTTTTTTTCGGCTGTGTTGTAGTCCAGTTGGACATCGCCTTTCTTTACCAATTCGTCTATTACGGCAAATGCCATATACGGGCAGATGGCACTGGCACCATATCCTAACAACAATGCAGCATGCATTACTTCACGTGCTTCACCGCTCTCTACTATCAATGCCGTTTGTACACGTTTTTGTACCGAAATCAGGTGATGGTGTACAGCACTTACGGCAAGCAGGGAAGGAACAGGTGCATGGGTCGCATCGATGTCACGGTCGGAAAGTACAATGTAATTAGCTCCCGCATCGACAGCTTCTTCTGCTTTCTTGCATAAGTCTTCGATGGCAGAACGCAGGCCTTCTTCACCTTCTTTGATATCGAATATCATTTTCAGTTTGACAGTACTGAATCCCTTATATCTGATATTGCACAGAATGTCGAGTTGTGTGTTGGTCAGTATAGGATGTGGCAAGCGTACCATTTTGCAATGCATAGGGTCTGGGGTCAGAATGTTTTTCCCCACAGCACCGATATATTCGGTAAGTGACATTACCAGTTCCTCACGAATCGGGTCGATGGCCGGGTTAGTAACCTGAGCAAACTGCTGTCTGAAATAGTTGAATAGCAGTTGAGGCTTTTCCGATAATACGGCAAGCGGGGTATCGTTACCCATTGAGGCAGTCGGTTCTGCTCCGGTCTTACACATCGGAGTCAGGGTCCGTTCCACATCTTCACGGGTAAATCCGAATATACGCAGGCGGCGTCCTGCATTTTTTACTGCATTTTCAACCTTACGACCACTGCGAAGTGTGTCGAGTTCAATGCGGTTGGCAGAAAGCCATTCTGTGTAGGGAAGTGCCGAAGCCAAGTTTTCCTTTACTCCGTTATCGTAATATATCTTGCCTTCCTGCGTGTCAACCAGCAAAATCTTACCGGGTTGTAATCTGCCTTTAGCTTCTATTTCATCCGGATTGAAGCTGATTGTACCAGTTTCACTTGCAACAACCATGGTACCGCTCTTTGTAACCAGCCAGCGCGCCGGGCGCAATCCGTTACGGTCGAGCATACCTCCTGCGTAACGTCCGTCGCTGAATAACAAGGCCGCCGGCCCGTCCCATGGTTCCATCAGGATAGAATGGTATTCATAGAAAGCCTTCAGTGCCGGACTGATCGGGTTCTTTTCATTGGTAGATTCAGGAACCATCATGGCCAGTGCATGCGGCAGGCTCAAGCCCGACATGACAAAAAATTCCAGGACATTGTCCATTGATGCACTATCACTCATTCCTGGTTGTATGATCGGGCGTATCTGAGAAATATCACCCAGCTCTTTTGATGACAATACGCTTTCTCTTGCCTCCATCCATGCGCGGTTACCTCGTATGGTGTTGATTTCACCATTGTGAGCCATCATTCGGAATGGCTGTGCAAGGCTCCACGTCGGGAACGTATTGGTACTGAAACGTGAGTGTACCAAAGCAAGTGCGCTGGTAAAGTAAGGTTGTGTAAGGTCGGCATAATACTCTCTCAACTGGGTAGATGTAAGCATACCTTTGTACACCATATTCCGACTTGAGAGAGAAACTATATAAAAGTCTTTATGCTCGACTCTGTTCTCTATCTTTTTCCTTATTATATATAGTTTCTTTTCGAGATTCTGTTCGTCAGCTTCAGCTGTAATAAATATCTGTTTCACATCTGGTTCTGTAGCCAGTGCGTCTTTTCCAAGCACATTCGAGTTCACAGGAACACTTCTTACATGCATTAGCGTCATGCCTTCTCGCTCTATTTCTTCTATCATAATGCTCATTATGGCATGCTGCGCTTCTTTGTCTTTGGGCATAAATACCAGTCCGGTACCATATTTCCCTTTTTCGGGAACAGGGATTCCTTGCAGAAGAATGAACTCATGGGGTATTTGTATCATAATACCTGCACCGTCGCCGGTTTTGCTGTCGGCGCCTTCTGCTCCACGGTGCTTCATGTTTTCCAGCACTCTGAGGGCGGAGTCAATTAAATCGTGTGATTTTGTGCCATGTAGGTTGACTATCATACCTACACCGCAGGCATCGTGCTCGTTATCCGGGCTGTAAAGACCATGCCGATATTGCGGTAAATCTTTGTTTTCATCTGATAAAATATAACCTTTTTCTCTCATTTGCTTTCAATTTTTATTGATATGCTTGTTTAGTTGTTTCGGTGTGATTGCAAAAATACAAATATGCTTTCGAAAATCAAAGTAAAGCGTGATGAGAGTAAACAAAAAATATGTTCTTAAACGACTTTGCTTATAATTTGTTTGATTATGAGTTTTTATTATTACGAATTGTAATCAATTTAGTTTTTATAGGTTATAATCTGTGATAATTGCGGAGAAAAAAAGAAATTGACGAAATCTCTGATCTGCCTTTTTTAGCGGGAATGTAATAAGGCTGGAGAAGAATTCTTTGGTAAAATCTCCTTTTTGGGAAGGATAAAGAAATTGGCCTTTGATAAACATTTTGATATTTTACAGATGAATTTTGTATCTTTCTAAGGATTGTCCGGCACATTTGCAGAACATTTTTTACCTTTGTGATATGTTTAGACAGAAAATTAATCAGAGTATCAGCGAGAAACGTTTGTTTGCTCCTGATGATAAGATATTGGTTGCCTTGAGTGGTGGAGCAGATTCCGTCGCTTTATTGCGTGTATTATTGCTGGAAGGGTATACATGTGTTGCAGCACATTGTAATTTTCATCTTCGGGGTGAAGAGTCGGACCGTGATGAGAATTTTGTACGGACATTATGCAGCAATCTGCATGTTCCGTTGCAGGTCGTACATTTTGATACAACCGGATATGCCTCACAGAGAGGAATATCTATAGAAATGGCAGCTCGTGAGTTGAGATATGCATGGTTTGAGCAAGTACGTACTGAGGTTGGAGCAAAGGTGATAGCAGTAGCTCATCATCGTGATGACAGTGTAGAAACATTTCTGTTGAATCTGGTCAGAGGAACGGGAATTAATGGTTTGAAGGGTATTGCCGCTATTAATGGGGTAATCGTCCGTCCGTTACTGGATGTCAGCCGTGAGGAAATACTGGAGTTCCTGAAGAATCTTCATCAGGATTACGTGACCGATAGTACGAACCTGCAAGATGAATATACGCGAAACAAGCTCCGGTTAAATGTAATTCCTATGTTGAGGGAAATCAATCCGTCAGTTTGTGAGTCGATAGCCGAGACAGCACGCCGATTATCTGATGTGGAAGCCGTATATCGTGAAGCGATGAAGGTTGCTTGTGCCCGGGTTACAGAGGAGGAGGGGCGGTTCAGTATTCCCCGGATTGTAAAGGAAGTATCTCCTCTTGCTGTACTGTTTGAGCTTTTTCACCCGTATGGATTCAATGCTGCTCAATTGAAGGATATATACAGAAGTCTGGAGGCTGAGTCAGGACGCCTTTTTTATTCTGAGAACTATGTGCTGTTGCGCGACCGTGACTGTCTGCTTTTAAAAAAACGTGAGTCGTTGCCAGATGTTTCGCATAAGATATTGCATCACGAAGTTCGTGAGATAGAAACCGGATTTAAAGTTTCCCGTGACCCGAAGATTGCCTGCCTGGATGCTGATAAATTGGTAGAACCTTTGACATTACGCCGATGGCAGTCGGGAGATAAGTTTATTCCCTTTGGCATGAACGGCTTCAAAAAAGTACGTGATTACCTGCGTGACCGTAAATTCACCTTATTCGAAAAAGACAACCAATGTGTGGTATGTTCGGGAAACGATATTGTATGGTTGGTTAATGAACGGACTGACAATCGCTTTCGGGTAACGGAAAATACACGTCGCGTAATGTTGCTTTGGGTAGAATGACAGGACGAATAACTGTTTGCCTAAATACCTAAAAATAGGGATTGTATACCCTGTATGAATTATCTTACTTTGTAAACGAAAATAATATGAATTCTATTTTTGCTATGGGTGGAACCAAAATATATAAACCGACCGATAAAATGAGTGATCTGATTTGTGAGAACTACGCTTTACTGCAGGTCTTGAGCCGTTTTGGCGTACCATTGGGCTTCGGTGACAAGTCAGTACAGGAAGTATGCAGCATGAACGGAGTCGATTGTACTACCTTCCTTGCCGTAGTGAACTTTCTTACCGAAGAGAGTAACCGCATGCAAGACCATATAACCGGGCTTTCTGTGCCGGCTTTGATGGATTATCTGCAACGTGCTCATTCCTATTTCCTGGATTTCCAGTTGCCTACTATTCGCAGGAAACTGATAAAAGCCATCGACTTTTCTTCCCATAACGAGGTATCCTTTCTGATACTTCAGTTTTTCGACGATTATGTGGGCGAGGTAAGAAAGCACATGGAGTATGAGAACGAAAAGGTTTTCACTTATGTACGTGGCTTGTTGAACAGTGAGCGCTCTACACAATATAATATAGGTGTATTTGCACGTCACCACGATCAAGTAAATGCCAAACTGACCGAATTGAAAAATATTATCATCAAGTACTATCCGGCCAATGGCGATAATCAGTTGCTGAATGCAACATTATTCGATATTTTTAGTTGTGAAGAAGATCTGGCATCGCATAACCGGGTAGAAGATTACTTGTTTGTCCCTGCCATTATGGAACTGGAAAAGGGGGAGAAATGAAATCGCAGGAATTGATTTTAGTAGCTGTGGCCGAAACTTCGGTTATTGTGCGAAGCGGGTTGGTTGCCGTTCTCAAGCGTTTGCCCGACATGAACATACAGACCATAGAGGTCACCTCGAAGGAAGGGCTTCAGCATTGCATGGAGGCACATACTCCTAATATATTGATCGTTAATCCTCAGTTTGAGGGCTGGTTCGATGTCGATGCCTTTAAGGAACATTATCAGCATCCGGAAACCAAAATCGTGTCTTTGCTTTGTACGTTTGTCGATGCCAATCAACTGAAAGGTTACGATGACAGCATAAATCTTTTCGACGATACGGAATCGCTCGGAAAGAAGATTTCCGTACTTATGAATCTTTCCGAAGAGGAAGATGCTGATCTGGATACTCTGAGCCAGCGAGAAAAAGAAATTATTGGCTGTGTAGTACGAGGCATGACCAATAAGGAGATTGCAGAAAAACTGTTTATTTCGGTACATACCGTCATTACCCACCGGCGCAACATTACCCGCAAGCTGCAGATTCATTCGGCAGCCGGACTTACCATTTATGCCATCGTAAATAAATTGGTCGAGCTGAGCGAGGTAAAAATGAAACTGTAACATGCTTCCTTATCTGGAATGTTTCTAAAATACCTACATTTAGGTATTGCAGGGACGGGCAGACACCCGTATCTTTGCAGTGTTAGTCATATGAAATTACGTAAACCACAAGTAAAAAGTTAGTTATTAGTTGGGTGTCCCCTGCGAAGTGATTCGCGGGGGGCTCGCGCTTTGTGGTGTCTATTTTGTAAACAAATGCCAGTAATACTTGCATTATTTGTTCGATTTTGCCGGTAAGTATAAATTTCTGACTTTTTTTTCATTTTTCTTTTTTTGTTAATTCATCAATAAGCCATACCTTTGTTTGTGCAGAAACAAAATAGGTAAAATGATGAAAGTAGGATTATTTATTCCCTGCTATATCAATGCTGTCTATCCCGAAGTGGGAGTAGCTTCTTACAAGCTTCTGAAAAGTTTGGGTGTAGATGTAGACTATCCGTTAGACCAGACCTGTTGCGGACAGCCTATGGCGAATGCAGGGTTCGAAAATGAATCGAAAGAATTAGCAAAGCGATTCGACAAATTATTCGAGAGTTATGATTATATAGTTGGTCCTTCGGCCAGTTGCGTGGTATTTGTGCGCGACCATTACGGCAATCTGCTGGCGGAGGAGAAACATCGTTGTGCCAGTGAAGGTAAGATATATGACATCTGTGAGTTTATTCACGATGTAGTAAAGCCAACCTCCCTTCAGGCTTCATTCCCTCACAAGGTCAGTATTCAGAACAGTTGTCACGGAGTGCGTCTGATGAAACTTTCTTCTCCCAGTGAGTTGAATATTCCTTATTATAATAAGCTGCGCGATCTGCTGTCGCTGGTAAAGGGTATAGAAATCGTAGAGCCTGAGCGTCCGGACGAATGCTGTGGCTTCGGAGGAATGTTTGCGGTAGAAGAACACGATGTTTCCGGCCAGATGGGACGTGACAAGGTTAAGCGTCATATGGCGACCGGAGCCGAATATATCGTAGGAGCCGACAGTTCATGCCTGATGCACCAGCGAGGAATCATAGAGCGTGAAAAGCTTCCTATCAAGACCATTCATATCGTTCAAATATTAGCTGCTGGATTATGAGTACGAAACATGCAAAGGCTGCCGGAAAATTTCTGGAGAATCAGGAACTGGCAGCATGGCACGATGAAACATTGTGGATGGTTCGTGCCAAACGTGATAAAATGAGCAAACAGGTGCCCGAATGGGAACACTTGCGTGATATGGCGTGTGCCATAAAGATGTACAGCAACAGTCATCTGGACCAGTTGCTTCAGGAATTTGAAAAGAATGCTTTGGCAAACGGTGCCTGTGTCTATTGGGCAAAAGATGCCGATGAATATTGTTCCATTGTATACAATATCTTACAGGGGCATCAGGTAAAGCATTTCATCAAGAGTAAGTCGATGCTGGCAGAAGAGTGCGGACTGAATGAATTTCTGGAAAAGAAAGGTATCGAAGTGGTGGAAAGCGACTTGGGAGAGCGTATTCTGCAACTGATGCACAAGCGTCCGAGCCACATTGTCCTGCCTGCCATCCATGTAAAGAAAGAAGAAATCGGAGAATTGTTCGTTCGTGAAATGGGAACAGAGCCCGGCAATAATGACCAGACGTATCTGACTCATGCAGCCCGCAAGAACTTGCGCCGGAAGTTTATCGAAGCCGAAGCCGCCATGACGGGAGCCAACTTTGCCGTAGCTTCTACAGGAGAATGTGTGGTATGTACCAACGAAGGTAACGCTGATATGGGAACTTCCCAGCCAAAACTTCAGATAACAGCGTTCGGAATGGAAAAGATTGTGCCCGACCGCGATGCCTTGGGAGTATTTACCCGTCTGCTTGCCCGTTCGGGAACCGGACAACCTATCACCACTTATACCTCACATTATCGCAAACCGCGCAAAGGCGGAGAATTGCATATCATTATCGTAGATAACGGACGCAGCCGTATTCTGGCCGATCAGCATCATGTCAAGACGCTGAACTGCTTGCGTTGCGGAGCCTGCATGAACACTTGTCCCGTTTATCGTCGTTCGGGAGGTTACTCATACACTTATTTTATTCCGGGACCTATCGGCATCAATCTGGGAATGCTGAAAGCACCGTTGCATTACTATGAGAATGTTTCGGCATGCTCGTTGTGTCATTCGTGCCAGAATGTATGTCCGGCAAAAGTCGATCTGGCAGACCAGATTTATGACTGGCGTCAGAGATTGCATACATTGGGCGTAGCCAGTTCGTCGAAGAAGCTCATGTCGGGTGGCATGAAATTCCTCATGTCGCGTCCGGCTCTGTTTAATTTTGCGTTGAAGAATGCGCCGATTGTCAATTCTTTGCCTCGCGGTGTGGTATACAATGACTTGGACGACTGGGGAAAAGAACGTGAAATACCGAAGTTTGCCAAGGAGAGCTTCAACGAAATGTGGAAAAAGAATAAAGTGAATGAGTATGAGTAGCAGAGAAGATATATTACAAAGCATACGCCGCAATACAAGAATGCGCTATGAGAAGCCGGACTTGTCTGATTTGGAGCATGAAGCACTGACTTATGAAGATAAAGTCGCACAGTTCTGCAACATCATGAAAGTAGTTGGAGGGCAGGCTGTTGTATTGCAGAAAGGAGAAGATGTAAACGAAGCAATAAAGAAAGCTTATCCCGATGCCCGCCGTATAGCTTCGGTTGTACGTGAAGTGAAGACGGAAGACGGCATACAGTCCGTTACCTGCGGAACCTTTCATCCCGACGATGTGGAGAAATCGGGAGATCTCGACGGAACAGATCTTGCCATTGTCGACGGACGCATAGGTGTTTGTGAGAATGGTGCCGTATGGTTGCAGCAAGATGTTGAACAGCGTGCCGTATATTTCATTTCGGAAGCACTGGTTATCCTGCTCGACCGGAAGAATCTGGTGAACAACATGCACGAGGCTTACAAGCGCATCGATACCGGTGAATATGGATATGGCGTATTCATTTCAGGTCCGTCGAAGACGGCCGATATCGAACAGGCACTTGTTATGGGTGCACACGGTGCACGCAGTGTAACGGTTATTCTGCTCTGACAGGTATCCGGTAAGCGATAAAAGAATAAAAGCTTGCTCTATTCACATAGGGCAAGCTTTTTTCATATAGGAAGAAAGTTTATAAAGAGATTATTTTTGAGTGTCTGTATTTTTTTAATGCGTGCATAGTGAAACAATCCACCATGCCAGGTTCAGTATGATGATACCGCCTACTATGGCATAAATTGTCCGTGCAAGCATCTTTTTGTTATCTGACTTATATTCATCTGTTTCATTTTCGTTTTGCATGTTACTGAGCTGTGGTATTATCATATTCGTCTTGTTTGTTTATTACTAAAATGTACGATTCTGATAAATACTGCGTGCCGGCAGGTTATTTTTGTCTGTTTTTAAACAATTGTACTTTGGCTCCGAACGAAAAGCGTAGTATATCTTTCATTGTCAGACTCTTGTTTGTAGCCTTGCTGATAATATACAATTCGCAACTGCTCACCTCATAAAACAAGGAAATATGCTTTACTATACCGTGCTTCAGGTTGAAGTTCAGTCGTTGTCCTACAAATATATACGGACGAATCTTCGTACTGAAATTGTAATAGCGGTTAGGGTATCGTCCGGGTTCCTTTTCCCAGAACTCTTCTCCGGCTATAGTCGTGAGATACAGTCCGCAATAAAACGGTTCCAGTGCCCAGTGTTCGCCAAAACTCATACTCCACGGAATATAGTTTTGCTTTACAGTCAGTGTAAAAAGAAAGTCGGTAGCATATTTGGCAGGCAGATAACCTATCAGGAAGTCGGTTTCCCACTGTCGGCGTTTGCCGTAATCCCAGCCTACACCGGCCGACATTACACCCATTCCTCCTGCATATTGTATTTTTGCATGAGTCGGTTTCAGCCTTTCCCAGCCCTCATATTTCAGATGCACTCGCTTGTCCCAGCGTTTGGGAGCTGGCAATTCTTCCGTTTCGTCGGTTATGCCGAACAGATTAAGGGGAGCAGCCAGCAGTGCAGTCAGCAGATATTTAGAAATTGACCAGCTCATAGTTGTATTCATTTTTTTTGATTGTAAAATATACATAGTTTCTTTTGTTGATGGAAGGGGCAGAATAGTACATGGTGCCGTCTTCGAATATATCACTTTCCGAGAAGCTGTGTATGTGTCCGTATATGCAGAATTGCAGAGAAGGGAATTGCGAAATGCAATACTGGAAGACTCTTGCGATATTATTGTTGAATTGTTCGGAGCGGGGAGGAGCGTGCATGGCAACTACCGTCTTGCTTGCCTGAGAAGGAAAGTTCTGTAGTTCATGCTCCAAAAAAGAAAAGTCGGGTACGGCTTCCGAGTAATCAAACTCCAGAGCGTTGGTGTTGAGGCATACAAAACGCACATTTCCGGCTGTAAATGCAAAGTTTTCATCGCCGAAAATAGTGTTGAATACCTCCTTGCCTGTAGCCAGACAGTCGTGATTTCCCAGCAGGCATACATAGGGGACGCTCAGGCGGTTCAGAATATCGCGCTGTTTTTCAAATTCCATTTTCATGCCGAAGTCGGAAAGGTCGCCGCAATGTATCACGAAATCCACATCATTACGTTCGTTGATAGCATTTACGGCATCTTCCGTTTCATCATACCAGCGCTGTGTGTCGCTGATAAGGACAAACGAAAACTCTTCCTTTCCGTTCAAGTTTGCTTCAATGGTCTGTATGTTTTTCCGGTTAATGTCTGTATCTCCCTTTATATTCAGGTCGTAGGGATGATATTCTATCATGTCGCACCCGTTTGTCAGCATCGTAAGACCAGCAAGTGCCAGTGCGGCAAATGTGGAGTGTAAGATGCTGTTGCATCGATTTTTAGTGGTCATATAATTATTCGTTTTCCTGTTTTTTCATGCAAATTTTGCCATAAAAAGTTGCATTTTATTTATTATTTTTTCAGAAAAACTGTTCTGATTCGCTGGGTGTGGTAAAAAAGAATATTTTATCTTCCTTTTAGAATAGGTCGGAACGGATGCTTGGCTTCTTTCTGTCCGGATGCTCAATTAGTCTGTAGTAAACTTATACACCGTATGACTCTGGAAAACTTTACCAGGCCTTAGCGTGGTAGAGGGGAATTGTGGATTGTTCGGACTGTCCTGAAAGTGGCAGGTTTCAAAGCATACAGCTCCTCGGAACGGGTAACAAATGTCATTTTTCCCTTTCACTTTTCCTTTCAGTCCGTTGCCCGTATAGATATGAACAGCAGGTTCGGTAGTATAGATTTCCATTTTTCGTCCGCTGTTTTCGTCGTATATCCAGGCGGCAGGTCGGCTGTCATCGCCCGGAGAACGGAGTGCCCATGCATGATCGTATCCGTTTACTACTTGCAATTGTCCATACTCATCGTTGATATGCCGATCTATGGCATGAGGTTGAGTGAAGTCCAGTGGCGTACTTTTGACGGGCCATAATTCTCCTGTCACACATTTCTTTTTGTCATAAGGCGTAAAGTAGTCGGCATCCACCCACATAATCTGGTTTTCCACGCTGCTGTTCAGGTTACCCGACAGGTTGAAAAACGAATGATTGCACAGATTGATTACAGTTGGCTTGTCGGTAGTAGCTTCGTAGCGGATATCGAGTGCGTTGGCTTCGGTAACGGTATAGGTAATTTTTACTTTCAGGTTTCCGGGAAATCCGTTTTCTCCGTCGGGAGAGAGGTAGGTCAGGGTGACAGAAGAAGGAGTGACCTGCTGCACTTTCCACATGCGGGCACCGAAATTCGGATCGCCTCCGTGTGCAGTATGCCCGTCGGTATGATTTGCCTGCAAGCAATATTCTTTTCCGTCGAGCACGTATCGTGCATGCAAGATGCGTCCGATATATCGTCCTACGGTAGCTCCATAATTCTGTGGCTGGCTGAGGTAACCGTTTATATCAGGAAATCCGCAGACGATGTCCTCCAGCTTACCGTTGCGGTCGGGCACCATGAGTGATACCACGCGGGCACCATAATTGGTGATACAGGCTTCCAGTCCGTTTTTATTGCTTATTTTGTATAAGGCGGTCTTTTCTCCGTTAACCTTTTGGCGGAAATCCTCCGACCGTAGTCCCGATGATGTGATGAATTTATTCCCGCTACAGGAATCTAAGATGCCGGCAAAAGCCAGACAGGCAAAGAAATATACAGTTCGTTTCATACGTGTTTATTTTTGAGTTTTGTTGCAAAGTTATGTTTTTGCCGGACTTATGGAATAGGTTCTATATATAAAAAGTAGAAAAGATAGGGAGATGATTGGAGGGACATGCAGACGTTTGCTTAAAAACGTGCTGACGTTTTTGGAAAATTTGTACAAACTTTCTGATTTTTTGTACAAATTTTCTTGAGATCTCCTGAGCTTTGTTTGGGCTTGGGGGCATGTTTCTGAAATTTTTGGAGAGATTATCGGGCAGGCGATATGAAACGGGTTGTAAAGATTACGTGTCTTGTAGCTGATCAGTAGAAATGTTTAGATTTTTGTATAGTCTGTTGCGTTGGAACATATGGATAGGGAGTTTTTAAATGAATGTTTATGTCTGCCTTATGGTGAATAAATGTGAAATCCGTGTGACTTTGCTTGAAGGCTGCAATCGGCTGTTTTCATATGTAGGGAGGGCATAAAAAAGATACTCCCACTGAACACTATCAGTAGGAGTATCACAACACAAAAACTAAACTAGACTTAACTAAACTATTCAAATAAGAAGTTTCACAACTTCTGTTCTTATTATGTACTCTACAAATATAGAGGTTATATTTAGAAGTGACAAATGTTCGTTGGAAAAACTTTGAACAGGTCGGTAAAAAAAAGTTAAATAAACACGGTTCTTTCAAACAATATGTTCATTAACATAATTTTGGAGTTCCTGTTTGTAACTATCGGAGATCGGAATGTATTCTTTTCCGAAAACTATTCTTCCTTTGTCGATAACTTTTATCTTTTGCTTTTGGACAATAAACGACCGGTGCACGCGGATGAACTTGTCTGCGGGGAGTTTTTCTTCCATGGCGCGCATACTTACCAGTGAAAGTATGGGACGCTCTTCTCCTTCCAGATGAATTTTTATGTAGTCCTTCAGACCTTCTATATACAATATCTTGTTCAGTTCAATTTGTATCAGCTTGTAATCACTTTTTACATAAATGTAGTTTTTCTTGTTATCGTCTGCTGTTTCGGAGTTCTGCTTGACTGCCTTTTGTTGAAGCTCAAACCATCCGACAGCCTTGTTTATTGCTTCCATAAAATCGGAGTAACTGATTGGCTTCAGCAGGTAGTCGAGTGCATTTACCCGATAGCCGTCGAGTGCATACTGGTCGAAGGCGGTAGTAAAGATGATTCGGGTATCTTTCGGAACCATGCGCGAAAACTCCAGTCCGCTAAGTTCGGGCATCTGGATATCCAGGAAAAGCACGTCAACCGGATGCTCTGGCAAATATTTCATGGCTTGTATTGCACTGGAATAACTTCCCGAAAGTTCCAGAAAGGAAGTCTTCTTTATGTAACTCTCCAATAGTCCTAAAGCTAATGGTTCATCGTCGACAATGGCACATCTTAAGTTCATATTTTAGTCTTTTTTAGATTGATGGTTCAGATAGATTGTAATGTTGGAAAGATACTCCTTTCCATCGTCGGATACATGTCTGTCCCATTTGTAGGATTCGGGATAAATCAGTTCCAGACGTTTTTTCACTTGCTCCAGTCCGATGCCGGAACCACTTTTGTCGGCCTCGGTTTTCGGGTGATTGCTGTTGCGTATCGTGCACGTTATTTTATCATTGTCTTCCGAAATGGTGATGCTGATAAAGCTGGGTTCCACGGGAGAGATGCCGTGCTTGAATGCATTTTCAATCAGCGATATGAATATCAGGGGAGCTATGGGTGTCTGACTTTGAGGCTTGATGTTGAATTGTGTCTGTATGTTTACCCGCGCCGATACGCGGATGCGCATCAGTTCGATATAGTTGCATATGAAGTCAATTTCCTTTTTCAGCGGGACGAACATTTGCTGATTGTCGTATAGTACATAGCGCAACAGTTTGCTTAGTTCCTGTACGGCCTGTTGTGCTTTTTCAGAGTCGAAGGCAATCAACGCATAAATATTGTTCAGCGTATTCAGCAGGAAGTGAGGGTTGAGCTGGTTTCTCAGATTTTTCAGTTCTGCTTCCGTACGGCTTTTTACAGCTTCCCGACGTTCTGCCTCGGCTTCGCTCCAGCGTTTACTCATGCAGATGGCCACGCTCAGTCCGGCAGAGAATATCAGACTTGCCAGATCGCGCAGATAAAAGATGTATACTGGTGGTACAGGTCGGTCGTCGGGCGGGGGAGGACAGTTCAGGTTGTTCCAGTAGCGCAGCCCGATTGTCATGACTGCAATGACTATTGAATTCACGAATATGAACCGTTTGGTCTGGCCGTGAAAGAGAATATGCGGAGTGAAAAGAAAATAATTCAGATAAAAGATGACAAAGAGAGAGGCAGGAACAATGCAGTGATGTATGAATTCTTGCCACTTTATGGAACCGTCACTGTTTTGTGTAAAGAACAGTGGAAAGGTGAAAAAGAGTCCCCAGCAAATAGTGTGGATCAAAATTTCGAGTGAACGGTGAGTCGTATAAGTGAGCTGTTTCATAGGTTGTGTGGTCAGTGAGCAAAAGTAATCAAAAAACTTTAAAAAGTCCGGCTGCTTAGCAATACTTTTATTGCCATAGGCAGCCGGACAAGGAAACCAAAGTTATGAAGAACAAAGTTATAAAAATGAACTTTCACAAGCTCATTATCGTTATTCGTATCTTAATGCTTCGATAGGATCAAGATCGGCGGCTTTCTTAGCCGGATACCATCCGAAGAAAACACCTGTAAGCGTACATACAGCAAACGAAAGCAATACACTCCAGGGCTGGATGAATACAGGCCAGTGTGCTACAGTCTTTATTACGAAACTTGCTCCGCAGCCCAGTATTACTCCGATCAATCCTCCGGTAATACTTATTAATATAGATTCGATGAGGAATTGCGACAAGATATCAATGCCTCGCGCTCCTACAGACATTCGAAGTCCGATTTCACGTGTACGTTCGGTGACGGACACATACATGATATTCATAATTCCGATACCACCTACTACCAGCGAGATTCCTGCTATACATGCCAGCAAGGTAGTCATCAGGTCGGTTGTCGTATTCAGCATGGAGCTTAGTTCCTGCTGTGTACGGATGGTAAAGTCGTCATCGTCGGTAGCTTTCAGCTTATGTACACGGCGCAGGGTAGCGGATATTTCGTCGACAGCTTCTTCGGTCATGTCTTCGGTCAGTGCCGAAGCAAATATTCCGCTCAGGTACGTTTGTGCCAGCAAACGTTTCATTATGGTAGTATAAGGAGCCAGTACCACATCATCCTGGTCCATACCCATTGAGTTGTATCCTTTCGATTTCAGGACACCTATTACACGGAAAGGTATTTTGTTGCATCGTATTACTTTTCCTATCGGGTCGGTTCCGTCGGGGAAAAGATTATCTACAATTGTTTTTCCGATGACACATACTTTCGCAGCTGTACGTATATCGTTTTCGCTGAACATTTCTCCCTCTTCTACGGTGAGCTGGCGGATTTTCAGATAATCGATGCTGACGCCGCTTACCGAAGACGGATAGTTGTTCGAACCCGCAATCAGCTGTCCGGAAGAGGAAACATCCGGACTGATAGCCGAAAGATACATACACTCGTCGCGCAGTGTCTCGTAATTTTCCAGTTTCAAGGTCTGCATGGACGATGGATCCTGGCGGACACCTCCTCGCATTTCAGCTCCCGGGTGAATCATAATCATGTTCGAACCCATTTCCGAAATCTGCTTCTGTATGCTTCGCTTTGAACCTTGTCCGATGGCGAGCATTGCAATGACAGAAGCTACTCCGATGATGATGCCGAGCATGGTAAGAAATGCACGAAGCTTGTTGTTGGCTAATGCACGGAAGGCTATTTTAAAAAGATTTGTTCCATTCATGTTACTAATAGAATTTAATAATTATGACTGACTATAAGGCCGATCAGTCTTCGTCATTTTTCGGCAGGGCGGCCAGCGCATCTGCTGCCGACAGAATGTGATTGTTTACCTTATCTTCTATTATATGTCCGTCGCGCAGTCGGATATTCCGGCTGCTGTATTGCGACAATTCCGGATTGTGGGTAACGAAGATGATGGTACGTCCTTCTGCATGTAGCTTTTGAAACAGTACCAGTATCTCGAAAGAAGTACGTGTATCGAGGTTACCTGTCGCTTCGTCGGCCAGAATTACAGCCGGATTGTTGACCAGTGCACGGGCAATGGCTACACGTTGCATCTGTCCTCCGGACATCTGGTTCGACTTGTGTTCCAGTCGGTCGCCCAGTCCTACCGCAATCAGTGCTTCAACGGCCCAGCGCCGGCGTTCGGCTGCGCTGACAGCCGAGTTGTACATCAGCGGAAGTTCTACATTTTCTACGGCTGTAGTCTTTGGAAGCAGGTTGTAGTTCTGAAAAACAAAGCCTATCTTGCGGTTACGCAATACAGCCCGCTGGGGTTTGCTCATGGTTCTTACGGAAACTCCGTCCAGCAGATATTCTCCGCTTGTAGGCGTGTCCAGGCATCCTAAGGTGTTCAGCAAGGTAGATTTTCCTGAACCGGAAGTTCCCATAATCGTGACAAACTCTCCTTCGCAGATGGAAAATGATATGCCTCGCAGTGCATGTACGGTTTCATCGCCCACCTGGAAGTTTCGTTTGATATTTTGTAATTCTATGACAACTTTACTCATGGTGTATTATCTGTATAGAATTGTTTTTAGTTATTCTCTTTATTTTTGTTTTTGTTATTACCTCGAGGTCCAGGCATGAACGGGCTGCGTTCGCCTTCTCCTTCACTCGAAGTCATTTCCGGCATGCTGCTGGCTACAACGGCTTCGGTAACGATATTTGTTCCTTCACTGATACCTTCCAGAATTTCTGTGTGTGTACCGTCGCTGATGCCTGTTTTTACCGGATGTGCTACGAATGTATTATTTTCCAGTGTCCATACTTTATGTTCTCCCTGACAGTTTTTGATGCTTCGTCCGCCTGCTATTTCTTTATTCGGAGAGAAGCGCAGTGCCTTAGACGGAACAACCAATACATTGTCGCGAGTCAGTGTGTAGATGGTTACATTGGCAGTAAGACGCGGTTTCAGCTTCAGTTCAGGATTGTCGGCTGTAATGACGACTTCGTATGTTACGACAGTTTCGCTTGTTGTCGATGTGCTGCTGCTACTTGAACTGCTGTTTGTACTACCCAGACGTACCTGACGTACTTCTCCTTCGAACACATCATCCGGATAAGCGTCGACGGTAAAGGTAACACGTGCTCCCTCTGTAACACCGGCGATGTCGGCTTCATCAACATCGGCTACCACCTGCATCTTGGTCAGATCGGCAGCGATGGTGAACAATGTCGGAGTTTCGAAGCCAGAAGCTACGGTCTGTCCTTCTTCTACATCCTTGCTGGTTACGATACCGTCAATCGGTGAAGTAATGGTAGCATAAGAAAGGTTGCGTTCTGCTTTGGCAAGTGCGGCTTTGCTTTGTTCGTATGTACTGCGTGCACGCTGGTAATTGTATAATGATTCTTCGTAGTCTGTGTCGCTGATAAGTTGTTTCTTGTGTAATTTCTCGTTGCGGTCGTATAATTTTTTCTGATATTCATATTCGGCTTTGGCGCCGTCGTATGTAGCTTGCGCTGACTGGAGATCACTCGAAAGAGTTACTTTATCCATCTCGGCAATGACTTCACCTTCCTTTACTACGGAGTTATAGTCTACATATATCTTATCGATGATACCTGAAACCTGGGTACCGACTTCTACCTCTGTTACCGGCTCTATGGTTCCTGTTGCGGTAATCGAGTTGCTTACATTTCCTTTCTGTACCTGTTCGGTTGCAAAGTCTACTTTGTTTTTAGCTTTTGTTCCACCGAATATCCAGCATCCTCCGGCCACTACAATAATGACAGCCGCTGCGATGATGATTGTTTTCTTACTCTTCATATTTCAAGTTTTTATAGTTCAATTTTATTGCCTGCATAGAAATTAAGCAGTGTACGGTTTAAGATTGCCATGTATTTGGCTTGAACGCGCTGCTGCTGTGCGCTGAGCAGGTTGTTCTTTTCGGTAAGAAGTTCTACGGTATTTTTCATACCCAGGTTGAATTGCTCGCTTACCATATCGAAGCTTGTCTGACTGCTTTCCAGCTTGCTTTCGGCAGCCGCATATTGTTGCTGTGCATTCAGCGCATCCAGCCATAAGGTTTCGATGGTACTGTATAGCTCTTTCTGCTTGTTAATCAGTTCATACTGGCTGTCGCTGTATTGCAGTCGTGCCTTCTGCACGTTACTTTTGTTCTGACGGTTATCGAATATTGGAATGCTCAAGCTGATTCCTACCATGTTGTTCCAACCATATTTCATTTGTTGTGCCCAGTTGTTTGTGCTGGCTGTATTTGTTGTACTTGAGCTGGAAGCCGACAAACTGATAGTAGGATAATAACCGGCCTTGGCTGTGGATATAGCCAGTTTGGCATTTTCAATACTCAACTTGCTGCTCTGAATTTCAGGACGGGTTGTCAGGGCTGTCTGGTAAATGTCTGCCTGACTGGGCAATACTTGCATCACATGTTCGTCGTCCAGCATAGGGAGTGAAAGTTTCATTTCGGCAGTGCCGTCCAGTTCCAGCAGTTGCTTTAGCTGTAACTTGTAGGAACGTAAGGAACTTTCGGCGGTTACCACCTGATATCTGTCGTTGCTGACTTGTGCTTCCAGTTGGGCAAGGTCGGCTTTCGAAATACTTCCTTCCTTAAACAGCTCTTCTGCCCGGTGAAACGTTGCTTCGCTTACCTCCAGTGTATTCTTGTTGATGCTGATTGATTCGTCAGCATACAGAATCTGGATAAACAGCTTGGTGATTTCTTCCTGCAGGTTATTTTCCGTTTCGTTCACGGCAAGTCCTGCAATATCCCGGTTTGTTTTCTGCTGTTTGATGTTGTTAAGTCGTTTGCCTCCGTTCCAGAGTGTCCACTGAGCGTTGAGGCTATAGTTTCCATTGTAGGTTGTCTTATTGTCACTGGTAATGATTTCCGTACCACTTACCGTTGCACTCTGCTCCTGATAGGGTCGGTTCACTACATTGTGTCCGGTGCTGAACGACAGACTGGGGAAAAGACTTGCCTTTGCACTCTTTATGTCTATTTCGCTTTCTTGCAACGATATTTTATTCTGTTGCAGCTGAATATTCTTTTCGAGTGCATAATTGATGCAATCTTCCAATGTCCATTCTTTCTCTTCCTGGGCGTAAAAAGGAGAGGCGGCCGAAAGAATTGCGATAAAACATAGTGCTCGTTGTTTCATATTCTGTTTATTTAATTTTGACGCTACAAAAATACATGTTGTTATATAGAGGTTCAAATGAATTAGATTAATGCTGATTTTATCAGGACAAAGGCTTGCTTTTTACCGATAAAAGACTTTTCTTTGTAATCATTATAAAAATAAACTATGATTAAAAAACATATCATTCATATTTGGGAGTTCTATCGGGACGGCTTCCGGGGCATGACGCTTGGACGTACTCTTTGGTTACTTATACTGATAAAACTCTTTATCATGTTCTTTATTCTGAAACTGTTTTTCTTTCCCTCCTTTTTAAAAGGAAAGACCAGCGAGGAAAAACAGGAGTACGTAGGTTCGGAGCTTATAAATCGTTCAACTGATTCAATAACTAAATAAAAACGAAAACTTATGTTAGAAAGTATTGACACATCGATGGTCGACTGGTCGAGAGCCCAGTTCGCCTTGACTGCCATGTATCATTGGCTATTTGTGCCGCTTACGTTGGGCTTGGCTGTTATTATGGGATTAATGGAAACGCTTTATTATGTTTCCGGAAATGAATTTTGGAAGCGGACGGCTAAGTTCTGGATGAAGTTGTTCGGAATAAACTTTGCCGTGGGAGTTGCCACCGGACTGATTCTGGAATTTCAATTCGGTACCAACTGGAGCAATTACTCGTGGTTTGTAGGAGATATATTTGGAGCTCCGCTGGCTATTGAAGGTATTGTCGCTTTTTTTATGGAAGCAACTTTTATTGCTGTCATGTTCTTTGGCTGGAATAAAGTGAGCAAGAAGTTTCATTTGGCTTCTACTTGGCTGACAGGACTGGGAGCAACTTTTTCTGCCTGGTGGATTCTGGTTGCCAATTCATGGATGCAATATCCGGTAGGTATGGCATTCAATCCCGAAACGGTACGTAACGAAATGGTCAGTTTCGCTTCAGTAGCTTTTTCGCCTGTGGCTGTAATGAAATTCATGCATACTGTACTTAGCAGTTGGATACTGGGAGCGGTATTTGTTATCGGTGTCAGTGCATGGTATTTGTTGCGTAAGCGTGAAAAGGAATTTGCTGTAGCCAGCATCAAAATTGCAGCTGGAGTAGGATTGTTTGCTGCATTGGTTACGGCTTTCTCCGGTGACAAGTCGGCCTATCAGGTTGCCAAATATCAACCGATGAAGCTGGCAGCTATGGAAGCTCTTTATGACGGAGGAACTCATGAGCCGCTTACAGTAGTGGGCAGCCTCAAGATTCCAGAAATGCTTTCGTATCTTGCTACTCACGATGCAGCCGGATATGTTCCGGGAATAAACGATCTGCTGTTGGGCGGATATACGCTCCCCGACGGATCGAAAGCTCTTTCTGTTAACGAAAAAATAGAGAAGGGAAAAGTAGCTATTAAGGCTCTTTCCGATTTCCGTCAGGCAAAAGAAGAAAAAAATGAAGAAGGTATGCAGCGTGCGCGTCAGGTGCTGGATGAAAATATGCCTTATTTCGGATATGGATATATAAAGGATCCTAATTCGATTGTGCCGAACGTATGGTTGTCTTTCTGGTCGTTCCGTGTAATGGTTGGTCTGGGAATGTATTTTATTCTTTTCTTTATTGTCATTCTATTCTTGTCGTGGAAACATCAGTTGTCGAAAGCCAATTGGCTGCATTGGGTAGCTCTCTGGAGCATTCCATTGGCTTATATTGCCAGTCAGGCGGGATGGGTTGTTGCCGAAGTTGGGCGTCAGCCGTGGGCAATTCAGGATTTACTTCCGGTGAATGCTGCCATTTCCAGACTGGAAACCGGCTCTGTGCAGACAACTTTCTTTATATTCCTGATCATGTTTACCGTGTTGTTGATTGCAGAAATCGGCATTATGCTGAAAACTATCAAGAAGGGACCGGAGGAAGTACAATAATAATCAATCAACCATTGCTTAAATCATAGAAATTATGGATACTACATATATATTTTTACAGAACTATTGGTGGTTCCTGGTGTCCTTGCTGGGAGCATTGTTAGTATTTCTGTTGTTCGTACAAGGAGGAAACTCACTATTGTTCCGTCTGGGACGGACTGAAGAAGAGCGTACATTGCTGGTAAATTCTACCGGACGCAAATGGGAGTTTACGTTTACTACACTGGTTACTTTCGGAGGAGCTTTCTTTGCATCTTTCCCGTTATTCTACAGTACCAGCTTTGGAGGTGCTTACTGGTTGTGGATGATTATTCTGTTCAGCTTCGTGTTGCAAGCTGTTTCTTATGAATTCCAGTCGAAATTAGGTAATCTTCTGGGTAAACGTACCTATCAGTATTTTCTGGTGATAAACGGAATTGTAGGACCTTTATTGCTGGGTGCAGCCGTTGCGACCTTTTTCAACGGTTCAAACTTCATTGTCCGGAAGGCAAACATGGCCAACGAAATGATGCCGGTTATCAGTCGGTGGGCAAACGGCTGGCACGGGCTGGATGCTTTTACCGATCCGTGGAACCTGATTCTTGGGCTGGCAGTCTTTTTCCTGGCGCGTTTGTTAGGCAATTTGTATTTCATCAATAACATTCGCCATGAGGAACTGATTCTTCGCTGCCGTCGCCAGTTGATTTCAGACGCCGTACCCTTCCTGATATTCTTCCTGGCCTTTGTGATCCGTACTCTGCTGAAACATGGATTTGCCGTCGATCCGGCTACTCAGGCGATTGTAATGGAGCCGTATAAATACTTCCATAACCTGATGGATATGCCTCTTCTGCTGATTTTATTCTTGGTGGGAGTTGTTGGAGTCTTGTTCGGCCTGATAAAAAGTATTCTCAGTACAACCTATACAAAAGGCATTTGGTTTGCAGGAATTGGAACAGTGCTTACCGTATTGGCATTGTTGTTGTGTGTGGGATATAACCATACTGCCTATTATCCATCTACGGCCGATTTGCAAAGTTCGCTGACACTCGCCAACAGTTGTTCCAGCAAGTTTACGCTTACAACCATGGCTTATGTTTCTATTCTTGTTCCATTTGTTTTGGCATACATCGTTTATGCTTGGAGAGCGATAGACAGAAAGCCGATAACGACGGAAGAAATGAAGGAAGACGACCACGCCTATTAAAAAGCTATTGGGCAGAGCGAAGTTGTAAGGACTCTGCCTGATCTAAATGCAGCATCGTCCGATCCTGAATGACAGGAGGGCAAAAAAGGAATCAGCCTCCGGTGAGAGATATATCCATCTTCATCGGAGGCTGATTCTTTATCAAATTTATAGGTCTTGCATTAAAGGAAATTTATTTCTGTGAAGCCGGACATCTGTCGCAAGATGCCGGAGCTTGTCCCATTTTTCCCTTAGGCTGTTGCGGGCACTGAGAATTTTTCATGCACGAGCGCTGAGCACGTTTGGGACCATTGTCCTTGAACAGAGCTTCTACCTGACGGATGTTTAAAACCTTTTTAAACTTCTTGTAATACGTTTCCTGCGTTTCAACAAGTTTCTTGCGGGCAGCGAAACGGTCTTGCATCATCTGGTCTATCTCGGCATCAGTCAGTTCTTTTTTCTCACCTTTTTGCAATTTCTTGCAGGCAGGCTTGCATTGCTGCATTGCTTCCAGATACTCTTTGTACAACGGTGCGAATTTTGCAGCAGTTGCTTCGTCCAGAAGAAGACGTTGCTGTGCTTTTTTAACCTGCATTTCGATACGCAGTTCCGGTGTAAGTTTCTTGTCCTTCTGTCCCGGCTGTGCCAATATAATACCGCAACTCATCATGGTTGCCATCATCAGTGTTGTGAATAAACGTTTTGTTTTCATTGTTGTTGTAATTTTGGTTTATACTAAAAACTATTTTTAGCGCGCTTTCTGATGCTATGACACGACGCAGCCGAAAAGGTTTATCGGAAATAACAAATTTTAGTACTTTCGTCTATTCGAGCGAGAAGTCGGCTTCACGGCAGATTGTAATATCTTTTCCGCTTACAGGATGTGTAAAACTCAGCTCTGCCGCATGCAGATACAGCCTGTCGGCACGTTTCCCGTACAGTTCGTCGCCCACGATTGGACACGACAGCCCCTGCTGGTGGGCAGCATGTACACGCAACTGATGTGTCCGTCCCGTAAGAGGGTAAAAGGCAATCAGTGTTTTCCCGTTTTTACGTTCCAGCACCTTGTAGCGAGTTATGGCAGGTTTGCCATGTTCAAAGCTCACTATCTGACGCGGCCGATCGTGCAGATTTGGGCAAAGCGGCAGACTGATAACCCCTTCGTCGGTACTGACCGTTCCGGACAAGATGGCGGTATAGCGTTTTTTTATTTGTCTTCCGCTGAAAAGTGCTTGCAGTACTTGATGAGTATCTTTGTCTTTTGCAGCAAGCAACAATCCGGAAGTAGCCATATCAAGCCGGTGGACGAGCATGGGACCTGTGGCTTCCGGGTAATGTTCATGCAGAAACTGATATACCGAATTCAGCGCTTCCTTGCCGGGAACAGACAACATGCCGGCGGGTTTGTTCACTACGAGCAGCCACTCATCCTCGTAAACGATTTCGGGTTCCATGTTTTTGTGTACATTCTCTGCCAGCGGATTCTTTGCCACTTGGAGTCCTATCAGCATATGCTTCAGGATAGGAGCGCACTTGCCCTTGCAGGAAGGGTAGAAGTGCCCTTCGTGCCTTACTTCTTCTTTCGGCGATTTGCCACACCAAAACTCTCCCATGGCAAGAGGCTTGAGCCGGTGCTGGTAAGCGTATTGCAGCATTTTGGGCAGGGCACATTCGCCTGTTCCGGCAGGAGGAGTACCTTGCGGAGTATCTTTAAACAGTTCACACAGATCTTTTACTTCTCCTTTCGCATTCAGCATGCGGAACTGTTCGAACAACTTTTGCTGCAAGGCAGCAGAACGCGTCTTGCGCTCCTGTTTCAGTTGCCGGATAAGCTGCTCCTGATTTTCCAGTCCTTCCGCTTGTTGTTGCATCTCTTCCTTCAGCCTTTTTTCCAGACGCTTGTATTCTGCCTTCTGAAACTGGCTTTCACGAATCATGGCTTTCTGCTCTTCCTCGCCGGCACCTTCCGAACGCCGTTGCTCGCGTACGATTTTTGCCTCCTTCATCTGTTGTTTGGCATCAGCCAGCGTACGGTCTACCCGTGCCCGACATTCAGCCAGAGCCGTTCGCATCTCCGTCAACTGCCGACTGCTTTCCAGCTCCTTAATCTGTTTGTTTATGGCCGAGATATTTGCCTCTTCTATGCGGAAGAAACCATCCGGCTGCAACAAGTCGTATATAGGAGGCACAAAAAAACTGTGCAGATTACTGCCTGCCAGATTTCCGGAGAAGGCAGCCAGATAAGCGACTTTTCCCTCAGGGGTCTGCACAATCAGTACTCCGAACATTTTGCCTTCCGACAGTTCTTCCGTCCAGTCCGTCCGCGATGCCAGATAATCCTGAACCTCGCGGGCAGCCATGACAGTCAGTGGATGAGGAATATAGTGAAAAGGATAAGTAAATTCCGACGGAAGCTCTATTCCGTCGGAATCAAATGAAAGATAATGTATTTTATCGTCGATGAAATCTGCCATACAGAGATTATTCCAGTTCACGCTGACGGCAGAAACATTCGCCGAATTTTTCATCAACATTTTCTATTGCCTCCTTAAAGATACCATAGACAGCCGAGCCGGAACCGCTCATTGAAGCATAGAGAGCTTCCAGATCATACAGCTTGTCTTTGATAGCAGCAATCTCAGGATACTTTTGGAATACACTACATTCAAAATCATTCTTCATGCAGTCTTTCCATGTTTCTACCGGCTGTTTTGCTATTTCTTTCAGCGATACTTCCGGATGCTGAGGCTTGACCGCTGCATAAGCGTCGCGTGTAGCCACAGAAATATTCGGCTTCACAAGAACCAGATAATACCCTTTCAGAGAAAGCTCTATCGGTTCGAATATATTTCCGATGCCGGAAGCAAACACCGGTTTGTCCTTGATGAAGAACGCACAGTCGGCTCCCAGTCGGGCTGCGTACTCCTCCATCTTTTCTTCGCTCAGTCTAAGCTTGAACTTCTCGTTCAGCAGTTTAATCATAAAGGCAGCATCCGACGAGCCACCTCCCAGTCCCGCACCAGTCGGAATATGCTTAAACAGATGAATATCTACAGGAAGCATTTCGTAATTCTCCGCTTTCAGCAGATTGTACGCCTTGATTACCAGATTATCTTCGGGCGCTCCTTCTATCAGCGTACCCGTAGTATGAAACTTGTAAGGTAAATCGGAGCCCTCCAGAAGGTTTACTTCCAGCGCATCTTGCAGCCTGATCGGGTAAAAAATAGTTTCCAGATTATGGTATCCGTCGGGACGTTTCTCCACGACGTTCAGTCCAAGGTTTATTTTAGCATTAGGAAAAGTAATCATATCGTTAAATTTTATTTCCTCAAAGATAATGCAAAGTTTTTAAAATCAGTTGGCATTTTTTCAAAAATATAGTTCGGCAGCAGGGAAAACGATACCGCATGTCGGCGATAAAAAAAGTTTGGTATGCCTGCCATAATGAAAATAAGAATCATTTTTTCTATCTTTGCGGAGTTAAAATCTAAAAGAGAGAAATGGCAGAAACGAGAAGAACTACCCGTGTTCCGAAGGCAACCAAGGCAAAGCCTGTTGATGAATACGGACATTTGCAGCCGCAGGCTCCTGAACTGGAGGAGGCTGTACTGGGAGCATTGATGATTGAAAAGGATGCATATTCGCTTGTCAGCGAAATTCTCCGTCCCGAATCTTTTTACGAACACCGCAATCAGTTGATATATGCAGCCATCACCGACCTGGCGATACAACAGAAACCGATTGATATCCTGACGGTGACAGAACAGTTGCGCTCACGTGGTGATCTGGATGAGGTGGGAGGACCTTTTTATATCACCCAACTTAGTGGAAAGGTAGCGTCTTCTGCCCATATCGAATACCATGCCCGCATCATCGCCCAGAAATTTCTGGCGCGCGAGCTTATCTCTTTCACCAGCAATATCCAGACAAAGGCATTCGACGAAACGCAGGACGTGGACGATCTGATGCAGGAAGCCGAAGGAAAACTCTTCGAAATTTCGCAGCAGAACATGAAGAAAGACTATACGCAGATTAATCCTGTCATTCAGGAAGCGTATGAAATGCTTCAGAAAGCAGCGGCTCGTACCGACGGTCTGAGCGGTTTGTCGAGCGGTTTCCACCAGCTTGACAAAATGACTTCCGGCTGGCAGAATTCCGACCTTATTATTATAGCAGCCCGTCCGGCGATGGGTAAGACGGCTTTCGTGCTCTCCATGGCAAAGAACATGGCGGTAAACAATAAAGTTCCCGTCGCTTTGTTCTCTTTGGAAATGAGTAACGTGCAGTTGGTGAACCGTCTGATTGTAAATGTCTGCGAAATCCCCGGTGAGAAAATCAAGAGCGGTCAGCTTGCTCCTTATGAATGGGGACAGCTCGACTACAAGATCAAGGAACTGTACGATGCTCCGCTCTATGTCGACGATACACCTTCACTGTCCGTCTTCGAGTTGCGAACCAAAGCACGCCGACTGGTACGCGAACACGACGTAAAGATTATCATCATCGACTACCTTCAGCTGATGAATGCCAGTGGTATGTCGTTCGGAAGCCGTCAGGAAGAAGTAAGTACTATCTCGCGTTCGCTAAAAGGACTTGCCAAGGAGCTGAACATTCCGATCATCGCCCTGAGTCAGTTGAACCGTGGTGTGGAAAGCCGTGAAGGTATCGACGGAAAGCGCCCGCAGTTGAGCGACTTGCGTGAATCGGGAGCCATCGAGCAGGATGCCGATATGGTATGCTTCATTCACCGTCCGGAATATTATAAAATCTATACCGACGAAAAAGGAAACGACCTGCACGGCATGGCAGAAATCATCATCGCCAAGCATCGTAACGGTGCGGTAGGCGACGTGCTCCTGCGTTTCCGTGCCGAGTTTGCCCGCTTCCAGAATCCGGACGACGAAATGATTGTACCGATGCCCGGCGAGGAAAATGCAGCCCCGGTTCTCCGGTCAAAAATAAACAACGGCGGCGGAGGACAGTCGTTCGTTCCTCCTCCCGTGGAGATGGCTCCGCAACCCGAAAATCCGTTTGGAGGTCCGGTTCCGGATGTGCCGTTCTGATGTGCACTTCCGCATGACAGAAAGACCGGAAAGAGGGTGAAGGAGTGGGGTATCTGTCTTTGAGTGAACGTAAAAAACTCCTTGCACTCATATCCTATCCCAAATATTTATATTACATTTGCACGACAATTAAGAAATACATAAAACTATACATATATGAATATCTCGTATAATTGGCTGAAAGAATACGTCAACTTCGATTTGACACCCGATGAAGTGGCAGCCGCACTTACCTCCATAGGTCTGGAAACAGGCGAGGTAGAAGAAGTTCAATCTATAAAAGGAGGACTGGAAGGGCTTGTTATCGGCGAAGTGTTGACTTGCGAACCGCATCCAAATTCAGATCACATGCATATCACTACCGTAAACTTAGGACAGGGCGAGCCTGTTCAGATTGTTTGTGGAGCTGCTAATGTAGCTGCCGGACAGAAAGTGGTAGTGGCAACGCTCGGCACCAAGCTGTACGACGGCGACGAATGTTTCACCATCAAGAAGTCGAAACTGCGTGGCGTTGAGTCGAACGGTATGATTTGTGCTGAAGATGAAATCGGTATCGGTACAAGCCACGAAGGTATCATCGTGCTTCCTGCCGATGTTGTGCCGGGAACCCTTGCCAAAGATTATTATAATATCAAGAGCGATTACGTGCTGGAGGTAGATATTACTCCAAACCGTTCGGACGCCTGCTCACACTATGGCGTAGCACGCGACTTGTATGCATGGCTCATTCAGAACGGCCGTCAGGCAACCTTGAAGCGTCCTTCGGTTGATGCCTTCAAAGTAGACAATCACGATATGGACATCGATATCGTTGTTGAGAACACAGAAGCATGTCCACGCTACGCAGGCGTTGCCATCAAGAACGTAACGGTAAAGGAAAGCCCCGAATGGTTGCAGAACAAACTGCGTCTTATCGGTGTGCGTCCTATCAACAATATAGTCGATATTACCAATTACATCCTTCACGCATACGGTCAGCCGATGCACTGCTTCGATGCCGACAAGATTAAAGGCGGTAAGATTGTTGTAAAGACTTGTCCGGAAGGCACCAAGTTCGTTACACTGGATGAGGTAGAACGCAAGCTGTCCGACCGTGACCTGATGATTTGCAATACGGAAGAACCGATGTGTATTGCAGGTGTATTTGGCGGACTCGATTCTGGAACCACCGAAGCAACAAAAGATGTATTCCTGGAAAGTGCTTATTTCCACCCGACATGGGTACGTAAAACTGCCCGCCGTCACGGACTGAGCACCGACTCTTCTTTCCGCTTCGAACGTGGTATCGACCCGAACAATACCATCTATGCTCTGAAAGAAGCTGCCTTGCTGGTAAAAGAACTTGCCGGTGGCGAAATCGCTTCTGAGATAAAAGATAACTATCCGTCGCCGATTGCCGATTTCCCGGTAGAACTTTCTTACAACTATGTTAACGCTTTGATTGGAAAGGTTATTCCGGTAGAAACTATCAAGAGCATTGTAACCAGCCTCGAAATGAAGATTACCGGCGAAACTGCCGAAGGTCTGTCACTGCTGGTTCCAGCATATCGTGTAGACGTACAGCGTCCGTGCGACGTAGTAGAAGACATTCTCCGTATTTACGGATACAATAATGTAGAAATACCTACTTCTGTCAAGTCGAGTCTGAGTGTAAAAGGCGACGTTGACAAGTCGGTTAAACTTCAGAACCTCATTTCCGAACAGCTCGTTGGCTGTGGTTTCAATGAGATACTGAACAATTCGCTGACAGCCGCTGCCTATTATGACGGACTGGAAACCTACAAGCCGGAAAATCTTGTCCGCCTGATGAATCCGTTGAGCAACGATTTGAACGTGATGCGTGCAACTTTGCTGTTCGGTGGTCTGGAAAGTATCCAGCACAATGCCAACCGTAAGAATGCCGACCTGAAGTTCTTTGAATTCGGTAACTGCTATCACTTCAATGCCGAGAAGAAGAATCCGGAGAAAGTTCTTGCTGCCTATTCAGAAGAACTGCATCTGGGCTTGTGGCTGACAGGAAAACGCGTAAGCAATTCTTGGGCACATCCCGATGAAAACAGCTCGGTATACGAGTTGAAAGCATACGTATTGAATATCTTCCGCCGTCTGGGAGTGAACTTTGGCGGACTGGTATTCGGAAACTTGACCGACGATATCTATTCTGTAGCCATTTCGGTACATACCCGTGGCGGAAAACTGCTGGCTACCTTCGGTATCATCCACAAGAAGATACAGAAAGCCTTCGATATCGACAATGAAGTTTACTATGCCGACCTGAACTGGAAAGAACTGATGAAGGCAATCAAGAACAACACTGTCTACTACAAAGAAATTTCCAAGTTCCCGGCTGTAAAACGTGACCTTGCACTTTTGATAGACAAGAAAGTACAGTTTGCCGAAATCGAGAAGATAGCTTACGAAACCGAAAAGAAACTTTTGAAGAACGTAGAGCTGTTTGACGTATACGAAGGCAAGAATCTGGAAGCAGGCAAGAAGAGCTACGCCGTAAGTTTCATGCTTCAGGACGAAAATGCTACCTTGAACGACAAGCAGATTGACAAGGTAATGCAGAAACTTATTACCAACTTGCAGAACAAGCTGGATGCAAAACTGAGATAAAAGAACATTATAACATATATAAAAAACATATTAAAACATAAAATCCAATGGGAAGAGCGTTTGAATATAGAAAAGCTACTAAGCTGAAAAGATGGGGCCACATGGCTAAAACATTTACAAGACTGGGTAAACAAATTGCGATTGCTGTAAAGGCAGGCGGTCCGGAACCGGAAAACAACCCTACACTTCGTTCGGTTATCGCAACTTGTAAACGTGAAAACATGCCGAAGGACAACATCGAGCGCGCTATCAAGAACGCAATGGGTAAAGACCAGAGCGAATACAAGGGAATGACATACGAAGGATACGGTCCTCACGGAGTTGCCGTATTTGTTGATACTTTGACTGACAATACTACACGTACCGTTGCCGATGTACGTTCTGTATTCAACAAATTTGGCGGCAACCTGGGTACAACAGGTTCACTGGCGTTCCTGTTCGACCACAAGTGTGTGTTTACTTTCAAGAAGAAAGATGGAGTAGACATGGAAGAACTGATTCTCGATTTGATTGACTACAACGTTGAAGACGAATACGACGAAGATCCGGAAGAAGGAACTATCACAATTTATGGTGATCCGAAGAGCTATGCAGCTATTCAGAAACACCTGGAAGAGTGCGGTTTTGAAGATGTAGGTGGTGACTTTACTTATATTCCTAACGACCTGAAAGACGTAACTCCTGAGCAGCGTGAAACTATCGACAAGATGATAGAACGTCTGGAAGAGTTCGATGATGTTCAGACCGTGTATACAAACATGAAACCTGAAGAGGGCGAAGAATAATATATATTCATCATTCATTCCGGATAAAGCGGCAGCCTGACAGTGATAAGCTGTGAGGATACAAATGCCCGGCTTTGTCCGGAATGTCTTTTTATAACGCTTTATTTAACTTTATGAAGATTAATTACAGAACACAAGGCACATGCAGCAGCAATATCGAGGTAGAAGTAGAAAACGGCATCATTAATGACGTACATTTTACCGGAGGCTGCAACGGAAACCTGAAAGGCATCTGTTCGCTGGTCAAGGGAATGAAGGTAGACGACGTAATCAGCCGTCTGGAAGGTATTCACTGCGGAAGTAAAAGCACTTCCTGCCCCGATCAGTTGTGTAAGGCGTTGCGTGCCATGAATGCCTGATACCCCGTAGTCCGAAAAGTAAAACTCACTCTTTATGAATGTACTGATTATCAACGGAAGCCCGCGCAGGCACGGTAATATCTCTGCTATGCTGGAGGCCATTCGGGAAGAAGCCGAACACAACGGAGCCGAAATAACCACTGTATTTGTTTCCCAGTTGCAGGTAAAGCCCTGTACCGGCTGCATGACCTGCCGCAAGACTCGCCGGTGTGTACTGCCCGAAGACGGAGCCCAGCAGGTACTCTCCGCCATTGACCGCTGCGATGTGCTGGTTGTAGGAGCACCGTGTTACTGGGGAAACATGCCCGGGCAGTTGAAAATCATATTCGACCGCATCGTCTACGGCCTGATAGGAGAGAGCTCCCGCGGGCTGCCTCTTCCCCTGCATAAAGGGAAAAAAGCCATTCTGGTTAGCACCTGCACCACCTCTTTCCCGTTCAATATCCTTTTCAGTCAGAGCCGGGGAACCATCAAGGCATTGCGAGCTATCCTGAAATGGACCGGATTCAAGGTCGTGTCCGCCATCGAACTGGGAGGAACCCGCCAGCGTCCGGCCGGAGAGAAAATACTGAACCGCTGCCGTAAGGCGATAAAAAAATGCATGTAAGCAATGGCCCTGTCAGATTATTCCTGCGACTTGCGTAGTAAATTACTCGGCAGGATACACGAAAACGACATCCGTGAGCTGTGTCACATGATTCAATGCTGTGAAAACCATTCGCTGACGGAACAGCTCTACAAGCTCATGTTCGATGCCGATAAACGAGTTTCGGACAATGCCGCATGGCTGTTTACCCATCTCGCCCCAGCACATCAACGATGGCTGTACCCGAAATGTAACGAACTGATGCAAGAAGCCATGCATACACCCAGCGAAACCAAATGCCGGCTGCTGCTCACATTGCTTGCAGCGCAGCCGTTCCGTGAAGAAAACCTCCGTACCGACTTCCTGGATTTTTGTATGAGCCGGATGACTTCATCGGGCAGTCCGACAGGAATCAGAGCCTTGTGCATGAAACTTTCCTATCTTCAGTGCCAACTGTATCCTGAACTTCTGGCAGAATTCCGTTCTGCACTTGAGATGCTGGAGGAAGCATCACCGTTAAGTCCCGCCCTGAAAGTTGCCAGAAAAAACATTCTCAAGAAAATGCGCTGAGCCTGCTTTCTACGTTAATCTATATAAAATAGGTGCTTGCCTTTTTGGAAAAGCAATCAGAAAGACTTATCTTTAAGCAAATCACTCAAAGTAAGTTGCCATGGGAACCTTAGGATGCATAAATAACATGATGCGGCGCGACAAAGAGAACCGCGAGCTTCGGAAAGCCGGAAAGAAACGCATGGACGAAACACGCTACAACCTGTTGAAACTGACCGGCAAGCATCGCCCTACGTCGGATGTTTCCCTCGAACAGTTGGAGCAGATTCACGCCGAAACAAAAGCGAGAAAAGAATGGGAACAGGAATATTTACGTGAGTTCGGGATAAGAAAGTATCTTTAAAAGTTGGTAATCACCGAATTATTTTGTATATTTAAGTCTGACAAACAATTAATTACAAATTAAC
>NZ_DBMACV010000021.1:0-49223 GCF_057861905.1 Phocaeicola sp.
TGTTAATTTGTAATTAATTGTTTGTCAGACTTAAATATACAAAATAATTCGGTGATTACCAACTTTTAAAGATACTTTCTTATCCCGAACTCACGTCTTATTGAATGATGAAAAATATTTTTTCCTTTATACTGATAAGCATTATATGTTTTTTTCAGTCTGGATGTTCAAAACATCAAACTGATGATGAAGATCTATTAAAAGAATTGGATTCAGTAATAAAGGAACGTACCCAATATAATCAGGCAATAGAAGAAAAAATAGATAACCTAAATAAAATATTAGATTATTCATCAGATAAGAATCCACAAGCCCAATTTGAATTATTAGGCAAGCTTTTTAACATTTACCGTTCATATAAAGTTGACAAAGCTAAGGAAGTTGCCCAAAAACGTCTACAAGTAGCTAAACAACTGGATAGTGCATGTATAAAAGAAGCATTGATGAATAATGCTGACGCATTATACAAACTGGGCAATTATCACAAAGCCTCCGAAATGTTGAATGAAATTCATCCAGATTCAACGATTTACAGTAATAGCTATTTCCATTATCTACGACAAGCTATACCTCTATCTATTTCAAATGAAATACACCCAAAGAATAATAACAATATTTCCAACAATAAACAATTAACCTATTGTAAAGACGCCATACAAGCCAATAGACCCGGCACGTATGGATATATATCTAATTTATATAAACAAACCTTATCAGAAAAAGATACCATAGGAGCGATACAATTGCTGGAGAAATTTTATACGGAAACAAATCCAGACAGCCTTAAACCCAATAAAGCCAGCATAGAATATGAAATAGCCAATCTTTATCTTCTACATAAAGATACGGTTAAAGCTAAACATTACTTAATATTATCTTCTCTGACAGATATTAAAAATGCCAAGAAAGTATATATGTCTTTACAAGATCTGGCTATGCTCTTATTTTATCAGGGCGACATAGAACGAGCATACAGTTATATATTATGTGCACTGGAAGATATAAACTTCGGACACGCCAGATATCGATTTACAGATATTTTAGCTTATCTCCCCATTATCAGTGCTGCCAATGAAATGAGAGTCCAAAAGAACGAAACGCAATTTGTTATTTTTATATCTGTACTCTCTATTCTTATTCTGTTATTAATTACAGCGTTTATCTTATTAAAGAAAAAAACAGATAAATTGGAAGATACGAAAAATATACTAAAGGAACAAAATCAACACTTAACAGAATTATCTGATAATTTGAGATTAATGAATGAACAGATAAAAGAAAAAGAGCATATACAAGAAGAATACATCGGACTTTTGTTTAACGTTTGTTCAGAACACCTCAAGAAGCAAAATATGCTCTATAAAGGTCTGAATCGTATCACCAGCAATGGACGCATAGCAGACCTGTCAAAATTTATCAGTGAACAACAAAGCAGTTCTGATGATTTCAAGGAATTCATCCACAAGTTTGATAATATATTTCTTAACATTTTCCCAAATTTCATAGAAGATTTTAACCAGTTGCTTCGTCCGGAAGAACGTATACGCCCTAAAGAAGGTGAATTATTAACACCGGAACTGCGTATTTATGCATTAATGCGGTTAGGTATCCATGATAATGCTAAGATTGCCAGTTTTCTGCATTATTCGCTTCAAACCGTATACAACTACAGAATGAAAATGAGAAATAAGGCAATTCCTGAAAAGAGAGATCTTATTTCTCAAGTTCAATCGCTCTAAACACCAGTTACTCACATATTACTTCCGGCCTTTTCACTAAAGGTTATAGTACATTATATATCAACGCATTAGCCTTGACCGTTTTTCATATATACTTACTCTTCTCTTCAAGCCAGAACGAATAAAAACGTTCCAGCTAATTTTGTATGTGTCCAATGGATATAATACCATTCGATTCAACTATTAAAAAACTACCATTATGAAAAACCAGTCAACCTTAAAAAAATGCAATCGGCTTAAAACCTTTACTTTTCCTCGTCAAAAGGATTATCCATTAAAGAGATCTTCTCTCTCATTACTCTTTTCCTCATATTATTTAGCTCAAATCAATGTAAATAACTTATAAAAAAGTTACTTAAAACGCGCTAAGAAGATACGCTAACATTCTATTTACCTGTGCATTACATTTCAGCACATGTTACTTTACAGTTGTAAAAGACACATTGTAAAACCAATGAAATATTCAGACCATACTTTTGTACCAAAAATTTAAAACATCGCATTATGAAAAAAGCAAAGACACGCAGTAATTTGTTAAGGCTGATAGGAACTCTACTGTCTGCCTTATTGCTTTGCGTAAATATACACGCGCAGGGCTTGATTGTAAAAGGCCACATAACTGATGGCAATGGCGAACCTGTTATCGGAGCCAATATAGTTGTAAAAGGAACGACAATTGGTACCATAACTGATTACGATGGAAATTTTACTTTAGAGGCTCCTGATAAAAAATCAATTCTCCATATCGGATATATAGGCTATAAAGAATTAGAAATCCCAGTATCCTCAACTCCCCTGAATATCATTTTGCAAGAAGATACAGAATTATTGGATGAGGTAGTAGTCATCGGCTATGGTACTGTAAAGAAATCTGATGCTACCGGTTCTGTTACAGCAATAAAACCTGATGAATTTAACAAAGGATTACAAACGACAGCACAAGATGCCTTAGTTGGTAAAATGTCTGGAGTAAATGTTGTATCCGGATCAGGTGCACCAGGTTCCAGCGCAACAATACGTATCCGTAGCGGGGCCTCACTTTCCGCTTCTAATGATCCGCTTATCGTTATCGATGGAGTACCCGTAGATAATTCGACAATAGAAGGTGGAGGTAACATTATTGGTGCAATAAACCCCAATGATATCGAAACATTCACAATATTAAAAGATGCCTCTGCTACAGCCATTTATGGATCACGTGCTTCCAATGGTGTCATAGTTATTACAACTAAAAAAGGGACAAGTAATAAACCTCAAATAAACTATTCATTGAATCTGGCAATGAGTGCTACAGCCAAACGTCTAGAAGTACTCAATGCCGAAGAATTCAAAAGTTTTGTTCCTACAGTAACCGGTGTACCTGCCAACCCATCATTTGGAACAGCTTCCACCGATTGGCAAGATGAAATTTACCGTACAGCTTTTTCACAAGAGCACAACTTATCTGTCTCAGGAAAAATAAAGGAAAAAACTCCTTTCCGTGCTTCTGTTGGCTACACAAACCAAGCAGGTGTTATCCGAAACAATGACTACCAACGTGTAACATTTAATGGAGGTGCATCACCCAAATTCTTTGATAATCACTTGACAATTGACTTAAATCTAAAATTATCATATGAAAGCAATGATAAAGTGGACGACAGTGTTGTAAGCAACGCGTTGAGATATGACCCAACACGTCCTGTAAAAACAGGTAGTGCTACTGCTGCAACTGACCCAGGATTAGGCTATTTCATTTGGATGAATGGGAACTCCCCAATGGCTATCCAGACAGATAATCCAATAGCACAACTTGAACTACAGAAAGACAACACAGCTATTCTTCGTTCTATCGGTAACGCAAATATCAATTACCAAGTACATGGCTTTGAAGATTTGCAATTTACCCTTAACATGGGCTACGATATCCTTTCCAGTAAAGAAAACAAGGACGTCCCAGCACTGGCAGGTATGATGTATACTTCTAACATGAAAGATGGGACTGGTTTGGCATACGATGGTAAACAAGAGAAAAAGAATACACTACTCGACTTTTATGGTACCTACTCCCCTGATTTAGGCGAGAAGCATAGTTTCAGCTTTATGGGAGGCTACGGATGGCAACATTTTTGGAGAAAGTTTAATACAACAACCTTATCTCCTGATGGAGCAGAGCTCTTCTCACCTACACATTATGAAACAGAATACTACCTGCTATCTTTATATGGACGCTTGAACTATACATTCAATAACCGTTATATGATTACAGCTACATTACGTGCTGATGCATCATCACGCTTTGCCAAGGACAACCGCTGGGGATATTTTCCTTCCGTTGCATTAGGATGGAAAATCAGTGAAGAAGATTTCTTTAAGGAACAAGATGTGATGACAGATTTCAAGCTTCGTTTAAGTTATGGTCAAACAGGACAACAAGATATTTTGAATGATTATCCTTATATGACTACCTTCAATGTTTCTTATCCTGAATCGTCTTATCTTTTCGGAGATACCTGGTATCGTACTTACCGGCCTAATGGATATGATCCGGATATCAAATGGGAAACAACTACAACCTACAATGCAGGTATCGATTTTGGCTTTCTCAATAACCGGATATATGGCTCTATCGACTACTATAAACGACATACCAAGGACCTATTAAATACAATTAATGTTATTGCTGGAACCAATTATGCACCAGTCTTAACAACCAATATCGGGGCAATGGATAATCAAGGAGCCGAATTCTCTATAAATTTTGTTCCCATAAGTACCAAAGACTGGAACTGGAACGTAGGTTTCAACTATACTTGGAATGACTCTAAAATAACCAAACTGAATATGGTAGACTCCGAAAATAACTTTGTTCAAACTGGCTCAATTTCAGATACAGGGAAAACAGTACAAGTCTTCATGGTAGGTGAACGTCCATATACATTCTATCTCGCCAAACAAGCATATGATGAAGCCGGAAAGCCGATAGAAGGTAAATATATACAACCGGACGGAAGCATTTCTTCCACAGAAACACGTTATGCAACAGGTAAAAGTGCCTTGCCGACATCCTATCTCGGATTTAACACCCAACTGAGTTATAAAAATTGGGATTTCGCCATAAGCGGACACGGCTCATTTGGCAATTATATGTATAATTATGTAGCTGCCGACCAATATTTACAATCCGTATACAGTGACCAAGGAAGTTATTCGAATATCTTGAAAGTAACAAGAGACACCGGCTTCCAAACCCAACAACTTTATTCTGACTATTTTTTAGAGAATGCTTCATTCTTCCGTATAGACAATATTTCATTAGGTTATACTTTCAATAAACTTTGGAATAAATCAAGCTCATTACGACTTACTTTCGGAGTTCAAAATGTAGCAGTCTTTACTGGTTACTCTGGCTTAGACCCCGAAATATATAGTGGAATAGATCGTGAAGTATATCCACGTCCGAGAACTTACTCACTTAGCGCAAATCTTACCTTCTAAATTAAAAGATTATTATTATGAGAAAAATATTATATAGCTTATCTGTTCTATTCTGTCTAATCTTATCTTCCTGTTTTGGAGATTTAGATACCATGCCTTTGGATGAGAGTCAATTGGTTACTGAAAAAGTATATAGCACTGCCGAAGGTTATACCGGAGTACTTGCAAAATGTTATGCATCACTAATTCTAACCGGACAGCAAGGTGGTGATGGTGGTGACGGTGACCTTGAAGGAGCCAACGAAGGTTATTCTGGATACATCCGTTTACTATTTTATCTGGAAGAACTTGATACAGATAATTTTCTAATGCCTTCGACTTCAAATGGATTAAGACAATGCTTAAACCTCCAATGGGACGCAGCAAATGCATCTGTAGTTACATGGACTTATCAACGCCTGTACATGACTATCGCTTACACCAACGAAATTTTACGCGAATGCACTGAAAGCAAACTGCAAGAGAGAGGTGTATGGGATGCTCTGAAAGATGACTATATACACTACCGAGCAGAAGCTCGTTTTATACGTGCTTACTGTTATTCAATGTTATGTGATTTATTTGGCTCTGTCCCTTACATAGATGAAAATACAGGAGTAAAAGATATTCCACAACAATGGAGTAGAAAAGAGATTTTCAATTTTGCACTTACCGAATTACAACAAATAGAAAATGACTTGGCTGCACCAGGAGAGAATGAATACGGTAGGGTTGACAGAGTAGCCGACTGGTTCTTACAAGCACGTATGTATTTGAATGCTGAAGTCTGGACAGGAGAAGAAAATTATCAGAAAGCCTACGAATATGCAAAAAAAGTAATAGACGACGGACATTATCCGTTGGCATCAGACTACCGTCATATATTTCTTGCCGATAATGAAACATGTAGTGAAATCATTTGGCCTTTAGTACAAGATGGTCAACATGCACAGAGTTCAACTGGCACAAACTTTTTCGTAAAAGCTTTTGTTAATGGCCCGATGGATGAACTTTATCAGACTGGAGTCGGTTCACGAGGATGGGGCAACGTACGAGCTAAAACAACATTAGTAGATGCGTTTGATGCCGATGATGTAATATTCAACACAGAAGATACTTGGGGAAATCAAAAGAAAGACAAACGCGCACAATTCATGACAGCACTACCCGGACAAGTAAAAGAAACATGGGATGAAAACATGGCTATGACAAGTACTTTCACTTGCGGATATGGTTATATTAAATGGAGAAATGTAACCAAAGATGACCAGCTATGCGCTGCCGGAGATACATATACCTCAATTGATTTTCCATTATTTCGTACTGCCGATGCTTACCTAATGGCAGCAGAAGCAATTCTCAGAGGAGCTAATGCTCCCAGAAGTACAGCACTGGATTATGTAAATGAAATACGTGAACGTGCATATATGTCTGACAAATATGCTCAAGCAGGAATACGTTCGGATGTATCTGGTAAAATTAACGAATCGGAGCTTAATCTTGATTTCATCCTTGCAGAACGTCAACGTGAATTTGCCAGTGAACTTGTAAGAAGAACTGATTTAATTCGTTTTGGTAAATTCACTAAAAACAACAACTGGGACTGGAAAAATGGTGAACGTACGGGAACAGATGTCGATGATAAATATCTTTTATTCCCTATACCAGAAAGTGAATTAGTAAATAATCCTACTTTAAAACAAAACGAAGGATATTAACAATGAAATTACAAAATTATATTATCACAGCAATAATCCTGCTGACCGGTCTGCCCGCTTTAGGGCAGACTACCCAACAGGAAATGACTGATAACATCAATAAAACAGCAGGAGTATACTACGCGTATCCCATATCCGACCTGCAACCGCAAACTAAAGTTCCTCAAGGATACAAACCTTTCTATATCAGCCATTATGGACGTCATGGCTCAAGATACCTAATAGCTGATAACGACTATAAGTGGGTTATTGACCTTTTTCAACAAGCCAAGCAACAAAATGCACTGACAGAATTAGGGTATGATGCGCTAAAACGGCTTGAACTATTATGGAAAGAAGTTGAAGGCCACGGAAGCGATCTCACACCATTAGGGGTACGTCAGCATCAAGGTATCGCCGAAAGAATGTATCATTCGTACCCAGAAGTTTTCACTGATAATAAAAAGATTTCGGCCCGATCGACTATTGTATTGCGCTGTGCAATGAGTATGGTAGCTTTTGGTGACAAGCTAAAAGAACTTAACCCGAAACTCATCATTTCGTATGAAGCAAGTCCTAAATATATGAATTATCTGAATTATCATTCCGATGAATCTAATATGTTCACTTCTGACAAAACTGGGCCATGGGTAGAAGAATATCGCAAATTCGAATTAGAACATACTCACCCTGAACGTATAATAAACAGTTTATTCAATAACACTAATTTTATACGTAAACATGTAAATCCTCATAACTTGATGTGGGGTTTATATTGGATAGCCAGCGATATGCAAAATGTAGAAACAAAGGTCTCTTTTTATGATTTATTCGAAAAAGATGAATTATTTGACTTGTGGCAATGTATTAATTATCGTTTTTATGTATGTAATGCAAACCATGCAGACAGTAAAGGGATAGTAATAGCAAATGCAAAATCTCTTCTAAAAAATATCCTTGATAGTGCAGAAGAAGCCATCGCTGATCCCTCTATAGCCTCTACTTTACGTTTCGGACATGACGGTAATGTCATTCCGCTTGCAGCTATATTGCATCTGAATGATTGTGATGTATCTGTCAACAGGCCGGAAGATGTATATAAGGTTTGGTCAGATTATAAGGTAGTACCAATGGCAGGAAACATTCAAATTGTTTTTTACAAAAGAAACAATAACAATGAAGATATCCTTGTAAAATTTCTTCTCAATGAACAAGAAGCAAAAATTCCTCTGAACACAAATATATTTCCGTATTATAGATGGAAAGATGTCAAGAGCTACTATACCCAGCTGCTTATGTAATAATAAAATCCTCTTATACAAACCATAAGAGGATTTTTCATATCATTTTAAAATCACTTGCTAAAAAACAGGACGATATGCATGTAATTCCTTACGTAGTGCTAAAGCCTTGCCATCTGTCATCTGATTTAATAATTCCCAAAATCTCGGACCATGATTCATCTCACGAGTATGTGCCAGCTCATGCAAAATAACATAATCCATTAAGTGTACAGGCAAAAGCATCAGGTAAAACGACAGACTGATATCTTTTTTCGAAGAGCAACTTCCCCAGCAAGAACGAGCTTTCGAAATACTTACTTTATGATAAGGTAGTTCAAACTGACGGGACCAATATTGTACTAACGGAGGAAGATAATCTTGCGCTTTCTTTCTCATTGCACGCATCACTGCATTCTTCACTAAAGCCTGAACCCTGTCAGTCGTAAAATCAGCAGTAACGGGACAAGCTATGACGACCGTTTCGTCCTTTAGCTTTACCGTAAAATTCTTTAAAGGAGAAGCCTCTAATCTCAATCGGAAACATTCTGCTTCAATAGAAAAACTTAAATCAAAAGGTCGAGGCTTTATCTCTGCACATGCATGAAGCAATTTCTCGCGAAAAGGAGCAATAGCATTAAGTAAGGCTGTTATACTCCGATAAGGAGGAGTCGTTACATGTAATCCATTCTCCTTTACCCTCATTGTTATATTACGAGCTGAGCGGCGGACCATAAAATGAATCTGCCCAAAATCTTTATCGGGAATAGTTTGTTTCTTACTTATCATACAGCAAACTTACGGAAAAAACCTCATATATCCTCTATCGTCATACTGCTTTTAGCTTTCTACTGTCGCCTGGTATATATCTTTTCAATAGCTTCTTAACCTTTTCTCTGTAGATTTTTCGTGGCTTTCACATTTCAAGCTCTACATATTCGAGGAACAATTCCTCAATACGTTTCGGTACCATAAAAATTAATCATATAGCAAAGCCCATAAAATCAATTATTTAAGAAAAACTTTGCCTTTTGGCACGCTACTTGTCTTTACATTTACAGAAACAATTGTCTAACTATAAAAAATAACGATTATGAAAAAGATTTTTGTAGCAATAGCATTAATAGCAAGTTTAGGAACATCCGTTTCATTTGCAGCAACAGAAACAGCAAACGCAGTCAGCATCGAACTAAGTGCAACTGATTATACTCCGATTGAAGTCAAAGATTTACCACAGGCTATACAAGAAACTCTGGCGAAAAATCTCAGTGAATATACAGTTAAAAGTGCAGCTTATCAACAAGATGAAGATGGAGTGAAAACTTATCTGGTAACACTTGTTGATGCCGAAGGTTCAGAAGCCAATGTACTTTTTACAGAAAATGGTGAAATCATAGAATAAGGACATCGTCGTTCATTTCATACTATTAGTGGGTACACAAGAAAAGGATTACTGCTCACGCGGTAATCCTTTTTTATTGAGTTAGTAAATTTTAATGTGAGAGAATTGAAACTTCACAGCCTCATCAATGATTTTTCTTAAATAAGCACTAACTATTTATATAAAAGCAAATGAAAATGTCAATTTACTGTTTTTCCAAATCAGGCTGCTCTGAAACTTTCATCGGAGCCTTTACCGAATCAGCCTTATAAGCTACCTGCGGATCGTGTGTGTTATTTTCAAACTGATCGTAAACATACACGATACCACCTTTGGTTCCATCCATGGAATGTTTCACCACTCCGCCCACTGTAAATAAAAGAGCCATTACCGCAGCTGCCTTGAACAAAGGCATAAAACGTGTACGTAAAGTAAGGCGTTTAGCCTTCACTACCGGTCTTTCAATTTCAGCCAGAATACGTGAATCAAAGTCATCACCCAACTTTACTTCCTTTTCAGCTTCCTGATAAGCAAACAAAGGCTTATAACGAAGTAAATGTGCCGGAACTTCTTTCTGATGGAAGAAAGAACGAAGAATCTGCTCTTCTTCTATGGAAGTTTCGCAATTCCAGTACTTCTCTAAAAGTTGTTCAATGTACTTATAGTCCATAGTTGTCTATCTCGCTATATTTTAATTTAATCCGCTGCCTTGCTCTAAACAAATTTACCTTTACCTGTTCTTCTGTTAATTGCAAGACATCAGCAATTTCCTTATAACTTTTCCCTTCTACATCCCGAAGTTGTACGATAGTCCGTTGTTTCTCTGGAAGCTCGTTTATCAAACGATGTACCAGCTTGATTTGCTCGTCCTGTTCATATTTTCTATCGGGCGTCAATGCATCAGGCATTTCCTGCGTTTCTGGAGTCAACTCCATATTCTGAGCTTCCAGTTTCTGGCTGCGGTCGATTGCAAGATTTCTTGCGACAGTCAAGCAATATGCTTCAATCGAATCGAACTGCGACCATTCATCTCGCTTGTTCCACACCTTAATCATAGTATCCTGCACGATATCCTCTGCTTCGGCACTATCGAAAGTGATCCGGAGTGCCAGCCTGTAAAGTTTGTCTTTCAGCGGCAATATATCATTTCGGAAACTAATTTCTCGCATTGCTTTCTATAATAATGACGGGTGAGTTACACAAAAGTTACACCCACCCGCCTATTTTTTTGAATTATTTTTTTATTACTGTACCCGACTTACCGTCAATGGCTGATGCTAAGGTTATTACGACCTGGGAAACTCCGGCCTCAACCGCCGAAAAAGAGTTCTCAAGTTTAGGAATCATGCCTCCTTGTATCACCCCTTCTGACACATATTTTTTAAACAGCTCAGGAGTTATAACCGGAATGACACTATCATCGTCTTCGGCATCACGCAAAACACCCTTCTTCTCGAAGCAATAAATCAAAGTAACATCAAATGCTTCAGCCAGTGCCTTTGCTGTTTCACCCGCTATCGTATCAGCATTGGTATTGAGCATATTACCTTCGCCATCATGAGTAAGCGGAGCCATAACAGGCACTACTCCCCGGCTAATCAGAGATACAAGCACCTCAGCATTGACATGTTTTACATCTCCGACAAAACCATAATCTACCTCTTTAACAGGACGCTTTACCGAACGAATCACATCCATGTCTGCGCCTGTCAGTCCGACTGCATTTACGCCTTTCGCCTGGAGTCCGGCTACAATATTCTTGTTTACCAGTCCTCCATAAACCATCGTAACAACTTTCAATGTTTCGGCATCAGTAATTCGGCGTCCATCTACCATTTTACTTTCGATACCCAACTGCGCCGCGATTCTGGTAGCCGAACGTCCACCACCGTGCACCAGCAACTTATAACCGGGAATGGCCGAAAAATCGGAAAGCAACTGATTCAAAGTAGCAGCTTCCTCTACTATTTTTCCACCTACTTTTACAATAGTCAGTTTCTCTTTCATCGTATACTTATTTTGTATTATTATTCCAAATATGTATATCCGTACAACCCAGAACGATAGTTGGCCAAAAATTCTTTTCCTTCTTCCAACGAAATTTTACCCTCTTTTACAGATTTGGTAACCCATGTTTCGAGCGTACGAACCAGTTTTTTAGGATTATACTGTACATAGTCCAGCACTTCTGCCACAGTTTCACCATCAATAACCTGGTCTATCGTATAGCCTTTTTCATTGACAGTCACATGCACAGCATTCGTATCACCAAACAGGTTATGCATATCACCCAAGATTTCTTGATAAGCTCCTACAAGGAATACACCTATATAATAAGACTCTTTCGCCTTAATGGAATGTACCGGCAAATCATGCGATACATTACGCGTAGACACGAAATTGGCAATCTTGCCATCTGAATCACACGTAATATCTTGTAAGGTAGCCGTACGATCCGGACGTTCATCCAGACGCTGGATAGGCATAATCGGGAAAATCTGGTCTATCGCCCACGAATCCGGTAAAGACTGGAACAGAGAGAAGTTACAGAAATATTTATCTGCCAACAGTTTATCCACATTACGGAATTCATCAGGAGCGTGTTTCAAGCCGGATACAATATGATTGATTTCACGACAAACCGACCAATATAAACGCTCAATCTGTGCACGCGTCTTCAAATCAACAATACCATGGCTGAACAAATCCAGCGTTTCCTCACGAATCTGCTGTGCATCATGCCATGCTTCCAGCATCCTACTCTGGTTCAAGTTATCCCATATCTGATATAATTCCTGAACCAGTTCATGATCGTTAGGACTAACCTCAAAGTCTTCATCCATTTCTGGTAAAGAAGCCGTTTCGAGTACCTCAAAAATCAAGACAGAATGGTGTGCCGTCAATGAGCGTCCACTTTCAGTTATAATATTCGGATGTGGAATATTGTTCTTATTGCTGGCATCCACCATAATAGAAATTGAGTCGTTTACATATTCTTGAATGGAATAGTTTACGCTACTTTCACTATATGAAGAACGTGTTCCGTCATAATCAACACCCAGTCCGCCACCTATATCGACAAACTCCACCGGAAAGCCGAGCTGGTGCAACTGCACATAAAACTGAGAAGCCTCACGCAAGGCCGTCTTGATACGGCGAATCTTGGTTACCTGACTTCCAATATGGAAATGAATCAACTTAAGGCAATCTTTCAAATCTTTCTTTTCGATAAAGTCAAGCGCTTCGAGCAACTCGCTGGATGTCAACCCGAACTTACTTGCATCACCCCCACTTTCTTCCCATTTTCCACTTCCAGAAGAAGCCAGTTTAATGCGAATTCCTATATTAGGTCGTACATTCAACTGCTTGGCTATCTTGGCAATCAGACGGAGTTCATTCAGCTTTTCCACTACCAGGAAAATACGCTTACCCATTTTTTGCGCCAACAAAGCCAGTTCGATATAACTTTCATCCTTATATCCGTTACAAATGATCAGCGAATCAGAATCCGTATTAATGGCAATAACAGCATGCAATTCGGGCTTCGAACCAGCCTCCAGTCCCAGATTAAACTTCTTACCATGACTGATAATTTCTTCGACAACCGGTCGCATCTGATTCACCTTAATAGGATAAATAATAAAATTTTGAGCTTGATATCCATATTCCTCAGCAGCAATAGTGAAACAGTTGGATATCTTTTCGATACGGTTATCCAGAATATCAGGGAATCGGACAAGCATCGGAGCTGTGACATCCCTTAACTGAAGTTCGTCGACCAATTCTTTTAAGTCGACGGCCACACCGTCTTTACGCGGAGTTACTACTACATGACCTTTGTCATTAATACCAAAGTATGAAACACCCCACCCAGTAATGTTGTAGAGTTCTTCAGAATCTTCAATACGCCATTTTCTCATTTCACAACATAAAGTCTACGTTTATAATCTATTTATCTAATAATAATTTCAGTTGCGCTACTGATTCGCCAATTTGTTCATGGCTTTCCAGCCGTTCAGCATTAAACTTATATTTAGCTTGTTTATAGAAGCACATACGTTTCTGCAAAGCTGTATTTATGACATCCATCAATTCTCCATCTGTTTTATCAGCCAACAACGGCCGCTTTGCCTTAGCTATTTTCAGACGGCGGAATAATACTTCAGGACAAACATCCAGAAAGACAGTATCACCTGCACGATTCATATAATCCATATTATCGAAAAAGCACGGTGTACCCCCTCCGGCTGCAATCACAACATTTTCAAACTCTCCAGCTTCATGCAGCATATTCCTTTCCACCTCACGGAAACCACTTTCCCCCCGCTCGGCAAACAAGTCCTGCACTGTCTTATGAAAACGTTCCTCGATATACCAGTCCAGATCAATAAACTGGAGTTGCATGGCCCGGGCAAACGCTTTTCCCAATGTCGTCTTACCCGATCCCATATAACCAATCAAAAAGATTCTCTTCATTATTTCTTTTTTACACCGCCACGCACCTTGCGAACCTCAGCTTTTTCCTTCTGCAATTCAATTACCTTGAAACAAGCATCCAGTGTCAAATCGGCCGCCTCTACATTCTCAGGAATCTTATAATTCTTTTTCTGATATGCGATATACGGTCCATAACGTCCATTCAAAATCTGCATATCCGGATCGGCATCAAAAGTCTTGATAACTTTCTTGGCAGCTGCATCCTGTTTCTCACGAATCAACTTCTCTGCATCATCCAGTGTAACAGCCATCGGATCCATATTCTTAGGAATGGAAACGAATGTATTATTATAACGTATATACGGTCCGAAGCGTCCTGTACCAACGGTAACAACAGCTCCTTCCAACTCACCCAGTGTACGAGGAAGTTTAAACAAATCGAGAGCTTCCTCCAATGTTATAGTTTCCAGTGAATATTCTTTCTTCAACTGAGCAAAACGAGGCTTCTCCTCATCATCGGCAGTACCAATCTGAACAACCGGTCCATAACGTCCGATTTTCACCGAAACAGGTTTTCCGCTTACCGGGTCTACCCCCAGCATACGTTCACCCACCTTATGTTCCGACTTGGCAGCCATTGTATCTTCTACCAACGGGTGGAAACCATCATAGAAATGTTCCATCACATCCGTCCATTTCTTATCTCCTTCCGCAATCTCATCGAATTCCTTTTCCACGCTTGCCGTGAAATTATAATCCATAATTTGCGGGAAATATTCTTTCAGGAAGTCATTGACTACAATACCCACATCCGTAGGAATCAGCTTAGCCTTTTCGCTTCCCGTTATTTCAGTCTTGGTACTTTCTGTAATTTTATCATCCTTCAGCCGCAAAATTTCATAGCTGCGTTCCACTCCTTCACGATTACCCTTCTCAACATAACCTCGCTGCTGAATAGTAGAAATAGTAGGAGCATAGGTAGAAGGACGACCGATACCAAGTTCCTCCAACTTACGCACCAAACTGGCTTCCGTATAGCGCGGAGGAGCCTGTGTAAAACGTTCCATGGCGATAATCTCCTTGCAATCGAGTGACTGTCCTACCTCCAAAGCCGGAAGCAGACGACTTTCATCCTCCTGTTCCATATCTTCATCGAACGACTCCTTATATACACGCAAGAAACCGTCGAAAGTCACAACTTCTCCCACGGCTATAAACTTATCTTCATGTCCGCTTATCGCAATGGTGGCAGTCGTCTTTTCAAGTTCAGCATCAGCCATCTGTGAAGCCAATGTACGTTTCCATATCAAATCATACAAACGCTTTTCCTGAGAAGTTCCTTCTATTGTTTCGTTCGACATATACGTAGGACGAATAGCCTCGTGAGCTTCCTGCGCCCCCTTGGTTTTAGTCGTAAAATGGCGTGTATGTACATACTTTTCCCCCATCAGTGAAAGAATTGTATCACGGCTCGTGCTTAAAGCCAGATCCGATAAATTCACAGAGTCAGTACGCATATAAGTAATCTGTCCGTTTTCGTACAACCGCTGTGCCAACATCATAGTTTGTGCTACCGTATAGCCCAACTTACGTGCAGCCTCTTGCTGCAAGGTAGAAGTGGTAAACGGAGCAGCAGGCGATTTCTTTATCGGACGAGTAGTAATATCTTCTATTTTAAATCCGGCATTTTTACAACTCTCCAAAAATACCTTTGCTTCTTCCTTAGTTTTAAAACGCTTTCCTAAATCAGCCTTAATTTCAGCTCCCTTGTCATCGGTAAAAATAGCGGTAACTTTATAAGAAGCTTCACTTACAAACGCATGTACATCACGCTCACGTTCCACAATCAGACGTACAGCGACCGACTGTACACGTCCAGCCGACAAAGAAGGCTTGATTTTCTTCCACAATACCGGGGAGAGTTCAAAACCTACAATACGGTCAAGGACACGACGAGCCTGTTGTGCATTAACCAAATCAACATTAATGTCACGCGGATGCTCAATGGCTTTCAGAATAGCAGTCTTGGTAATTTCATGGAACACGATACGCTTTGTCTTTGCCGGATCCAGTTCCAGCACCTCAAACAAATGCCATGATATAGCTTCTCCCTCACGGTCCTCATCGGATGCGAGCCATACCATATCGGCTTTCTTCGCTTCCTTCTTCAATTCCGTAACCAGTTTCTTTTTATCTTCCGGCACTTCGTATATCGGAGCGAAGTGGTTCTTTATATCGATGCTGAACGCCTTCTGTTTCAAATCGCGAATATGTCCGTAACTTGAAAGTACTTTATATCCCTCTCCCAAGAACTTTTCAATGGTTTTTGCCTTAGCAGGGGACTCAACTATTACCAGATTATTTTGCATAACTTCTGTAATCCATTTAGTGATTTTGGGACAAATGTATGAAAAAACCTGAAGTACACCATATAATAAGGTGTGTTTTTCTAAAATTCTTCCTTTTTTAGATCATGAGGCCCATTAAATACGAAAAGGAGAATACATTTTACTCCAAACAATTTTTACAGCCTATCATAAAAAAAGCCTGTAACGGAAATAGGTCCGCTACAGGCTTTGCTCTGAGTATACTGTTATCAGAACCGGAAACTTATACCAGCCAAAGCATTAAATCCTTGAGAAAGATAACCTGACTGAGTAATATAATCGCGATTCAATACATTATCGAAACGGGCAAAAACATTCAGACAATTGAAAAATTCATAACCTGCCGAAAGTGACAGATTATTCATTGCATCAGCTCTCTCCAAATTACTTACTTTGACACGGCCCTCATAACGATAATCTGCCGAGATCCAAAATTCATTATACACTTTCGCACGTGCCGAAGCTTCCAGTACAAACTGAGGCTTCAGATAGAGAAGCGCCTCCGCCTCATCTTTTACATTCCAGCCATAATAAGTTCCGTTGACTGAAAAGTCGAAAATATCCTTATAGCCATAAGCCACTTTCGCACCTCCATAGCCAACCTTTGCCTTTTCCTGCAACAACAGAGAATAGCAATACGGAAAATGTTCCTCCAGAGCTCCTGGAATCAGAAAGATTTCATCCTTTGTAACACGATACCCTCCAAACAGTTGGAAGCCAAGTCCCGGTATTGGAGAAGCCTTGAATCCCGCCTGAATATCAGCCGGAGTATACGATGTGCGCATCTGGCTAATTTGTCCCCAATAAGGAGAAATCTCATTCAGTTGACGAAAATCGTTCAACTGAGTACCTCCTGTAGCATGCAAATAAACCACATATGTATCAGAAAAAGTATAATCAACCTTTACATCCGGAGCAGCCTTTATGCCACTGCCATTAGCCGACTGCCAATCGACATGCGCTCCCACGCGCAAGCGTACATCATCATTTTCCAACGTATAATAAGGATTCAGCTTCAGCAATGTATAGTCAGTTTGTTCCACATCGTGAATCAAATTATCCATACCCAATGCTATACCTACCCGCTGCTCCTCGTTCAAAGCTCCGGCAATAAATCCAACCGTATGGAATATATTTTCCGATCCATGTCGCATGTAAGGAATATCATACTTACGGCTAAAGCTACGCAAGCCTGTCTGTATAGAAAACTCTACAGGAAGCTGATCTTCTACAGAAGCCACCCCTACATATCCTTCGCCTAATGTATAATGCTGTCGGGTAGTTTCATACATATTCTGAATTTCTTTTGCTTTCCCCGGCATATAGTTGAATACCTGTGAAGTAAAAGCCCCTCCCAATGTAAGTGAAACCTTCTGGAAATCATGTTTGTAATCCAGTGCTACATCCGTACGGTAAAAGCGAGATTTCCAATCCCCCTCCTCGGGTAGTAAAGAAGAAATACTACCATACATACCATATAAGGAACCCATGAACTGCAAACGGTCACGACGGGAAATACCCCACAAATACGATGCTTTCAGGTCGGCATTGTTCCGGCTACCATAAGCTCCTCTGATATATCCTCGAGGAGCATCCGGCTGTTTCTGTTCACTGGTAATCGGAGCCATCGGCGAAAAATTCCATGTTGTGAGCGGACGCACCGAAGTTGCATAGTCAATATGCTGTTTTGCCACAGCAGGCTCCTCCACTTTTGGCAACACATTTACCTTAAAGGCATCCATCACTTCGGGATTATATTGATTCTCCACCACTACGGTACGGTTTAATGTAGAATCTTTTGCCTGCTCCTGTGCATAACCTTTTACTACAGGCAGCAGTGCAACTCCCATTATAATAGCAGATATATGTTTCATTGTTTACTTCCCTTATTTAGTTTAGCCAATCGAGTTTCTATCATGCCAGCAATGTCATCGTCTGCCTGATAGTTCTGCTGTAACGACAGCAGGTATTGTCTGGCATCCAAGTCACGTCCAAGTTTCATGTATACGTCCGACAACAACACGAAACTTCTTGCCAGCCAATAAGCATGCGGCGTACTGACTTCAATATAATCGAGTACTTCCTTTTCAGCCTTATCAGTCTGTCCGGCATTGAAATATAGCTGTGCAAGCAAATATTTAGCCTCCGCTCCATAGACATTACGAGTATCCTTCGACAAGAAGCTCAGGTCACTCATCGCTTCTTTCGACTGTCCCTCGGCAAGCAAAGCCTTTGCCCGATAATAATAAGCTTCATTTTTCAGTTCCGGAGTCAGCTTACTTTCAGCAATCAAGCCCGAAGCCATAGCCACAATTTCCTGATAATCCTTTATCATCCAGGCACTGCGCATTGCCCCCGTACGAGCCTGTACACGTTCTTCCTGCGAAACAGCCCGGTCTGCCATACGCTTATAAAGTCCTAAAGCCTTTTCATACTCTTTTCCTTTGTAAGCCATATCGGCACATATAGCCATTGCTTCGCCCGAGAATTTATTGTCAGGATATGCAACCACTTTATCCAAATGCGAAGCTGCACCTGTATAATTTTTCTCATTATAATCTATCAATCCTAAATAATAATGTGAATTTACGCTGAATGCTCCCTGCGGGAACGATTGCAGGTAACGAACAAAACTGGCCTTGGCCTCAGCAATATTGCCACGCATGTATACACGTTCGGCAGCCACATAGGTCAATGAATCACGTTCATTCACATCGAAATTAGCTCCACCCGGAATAGTAGAGGCAAATGCCATATAATCATCTACTCTGTTCAGGTCGATGTAGATTGACTTCAAGTCACGCTGGGCCAAACGAGCTTCTTCACTACCTGGATAAGTAGAGATTACTTTCTTATAAGCAGCTATCGCCTCATTATATTTATCATCCTGATAATACAACAAACCGATTTCATTGGCTGCGCGACGCGACAGCGGACTTTCCGGATAGCGCTGTACCAACAAAGAATAACGTTTAATAGCATTGGCATTATCTTCCATCTGTACAAAAGCACGTCCCTGTTCATAGAGTGCATCATCTATGTATTGAGATTCAGGGAATCCGGCAATCAGACGGTTTAGCAAATCAATCTTCTTTCCATATTCGCGCTGTAAGCCCTTAATGATACTTTGCTGGAACAGCGAATAGTCCGACAACGACATGGAATAACCGGATGCCTGAGCATACTGCGCATCGGCCGCATCAAACCGTCGTGCATAGAAATTGCAGTCACCCATTCGGTTATAGACATCAGCCACAACATCATTTTCCAGACGGATACCCGACTCGGAACAGCGTGTAAACCAAGTCAATGCCTTGTCATACTGCTTTTGCTTGAATGCGGTATAACCTAAGTTATACAAAGCCAGTCCATACTCCGTACTACGCCGGTCGGGAGCAAATTCCAAGAATTGACGATAGTCGGATGCCGCAGCATTATATTGCTCCAAACGATATTTCGATTCACCTCTCCAATAATAAGCGTCTGCCTGAGTCTGCTGATTATAGCGTCCTAATTGAAGGGACTGGGAAAAATAGTCAATGGCATTTTCAAAAGCAGCCTGTGCAAAAGCTTGTGTTCCCAGACGGAACAATAATTTCTGCTTAGCTTCCAAAATACGATTTCCCGGATGACTGATCTTAGCTATCGAATTCAGTGCAGCCGTATAACTGCGTGTATTCATATAAACCTCAATCAAGTAGTCGTTGACCTTTTCTGTATATGCCGAATTAGGAAACTCATTCAAGAAACGTTCGAACACAGTGACCGACTCGGCAAAAGGAGAATAAGACGTTTCGTGTATGCACAGAGCATAATTATAAAAAGCCTGTTCCTTAATACCCCGATCGTAGTTCATGGCCGAAGCCTGCTCGAAAGCCATACGTGCACGGTTTCTCTCCTTCAACTGCAAATAAGCGAGTCCCATATGTAAATACGCATTCTGGCTCAATGCATCTTGCCGTGTAGTAGCCTCTCCCAGCATAGCAGCAGCTTCCGAATACACTCCGGTATTAAAATAACTCATACCCAGCTTATACAATGCATTACGATCTGCACTGGTTTCGGTTTCATTACGATAAGCCGACAGGTAACTGATAGCGCCAGCATATTGTTTCAATCCGTAACATGCCTCGCCGCAAATACGTTTCATCTCTACCGCCTTCTCCTGACGAGGATATGCTTCCAGATAAGTAGAAGCAATCTGCCGTGCTTGCTGATAATTACCCCCAATCAAATAAATGTCGGCAATATAATAAGGTGCCAGTGCTGCATACTTTGGAGTAGCCCCTGCTTCACGAAATCCCTGCAAAGCCTTATTGTACTGTTTCTGTACATAGTCGATATATGCAAGATAATAAACAGCATCTATGCGATATTCGCTACTGACTTCTTTCAGAATATTAAGCCATACAGAAGCCTCGTCCAAGTTTCCCATTTTCAAGTAAGCCGTTCCCATACGCAAAGTACAGGCATCACGCTCCTCGTCAGCAAGCAAGTCGAACAGACAAGCCTTAAATGTAGCAATCGCTTCCGGATATTTTCCCTGAAAGAAATAAGCTGAAGCAATGAGCGACTGTACCCGGTTCGTATAACGCGAATCAGGATATTGCTCCAGATAACGCTCCAACTGCTGAATACAGTCGGGAGATTTCAGCTCATACGACGTACATGCAAGCATATAAGCGGCCTCATCGGCCAGTGAAGCTTGCGGTTTCTGTTGTACATAGCGAGACAACGTTTGCCACGCCGCCGCATAGTCACGACGAAGAAATAACTCCTTGCCGTCGTCAAACAGGCGGCGAGAGTCTGTCAGTGGCTCAACCTGCTGTGCCATCGCCATGAACGGCAACACACACATGGCTCCTGCCACCCATACATGTTTCTTGTTCTTCATATCTATATCTTGATAGAATATTATTGTTCTTATTTATTTTTATGCTCTTTCAGGAAACGAGCAACGCCCTTACGTACGGAATCAAGTCCGAATTCTTCCGGATTTATCTGATCCAAAGGCATCCAGAACGAGTCGGCCACATCATCCATTGCCATCAACCGGCTGTCGTCTGCTACCCGGCAAAGGAAAAACAAATCGAGGGTATGTACTAAAAATCCCGAATACAAATAAGTATTGGGAAGAGAAAACAGGTAAGTAGCCTGTACCACTTGTAGTCCGGTTTCCTCACGTACTTCACGAGCAACTCCTTCCTCTCCGGTTTCTGCCATGTCAATAAAACCACCTGAAAGGTCGAGTGTTCCCTTTGCAGGATCCTTGCCTCGACGGCAGACCAAAAGTTCATTTTTACCATTCAAAATAAAAGCTACTGTAGCAGCACTCGAATTAAAATAATAAGTAAAGCCGCAGTCAGCACACTTTTTTGCTTTCTCGTTCCGTATTTCGAAATGAGAAGATCCGCACTTGGGACAATATTTAAACAAATCCAGCGGGTGCATGTTTTAAAAGATTTATAAAATTTAACTCCACAAAGATAGAAGAAATGAGAACATGACGGGGAAAGTTAACACAAAAAAACACGACTACAAGGCTCATTTCGAGAAGGATTTCCAAACATTGCCCCAAAGAAGAACGTCCGTCCGGAAAAACTATCTATCTTTGCCCTGCCAATTACGATATAAAAATAGAGCAGGATATGTTAGAACGAGATTACATTATGCGATTAATCAGACAGTTTTTCGAAGCATTGGAAAAACTGAAAGAAGAGAAAGCCACCAAGCCGGTAGAAACATTACGGATAGATATCCACAGTATGTATCGTGCCTATTTCCGTCAACCTGAAAGTTTCTTCTACGAACAAGGTGCTGAATACATACTTTCTTATCTACAAACAGAATTTCCGGAGAAAGAATTCCTGCATCGCATAGAAATGCTTTCCGACTTGCTATGTTACGACGCCTCTATCCAGCAGTCGCCTCAAGAAAGAAAAATCTTATACCAGAAAGCATTGTTTCTGATGAACTATCTGGATTCACACAGTGATACATTTTCCTTCGAAAGAAGACGAAAAATAGCAGAAATCGAAGAACTTATATACCAATAGCTACTATTTTTTGTTCTTTTTAGTAAAAAAATTATGTTTTTCGTCGGTTTCTATAAGACTTATAAAAAAGTTTTTCTATATTTGCTTACAAAATGATAATATAGATTGCTTATTATGGAAAAAATTGATAACCTAGACAAACAGATTCTGGAAATTATTTCTCAGAATGCTCGTATTCCGTTTAAAGACGTTGCCGCCGATTGCGGAGTTTCGCGCGCAGCCATCCACCAACGTGTACAGCGACTGATAGACTTAGGGGTCATTATAGGCTCAGGCTACCATGTAAATCCCAAGAGCTTAGGATACAGCACTTGCACCTATGTGGGAATTAAACTGGAAAAAGGTTCTATGTACAAAAGTGTAGTAGCAGAGCTGGAAAAGATTCCTGAAATCGTAGAATGCCACTTTACAACAGGACCGTACACAATGTTGACTAAACTATATTCTACAGACAACGAGCACCTGATGGAATTACTGAACTCAAAAATACAGGAAATACCGGGTGTAACTGCAACGGAAACATTGATTTCACTGGAGCAGAGTATCAAAAAAGAAATTCCTATCCGCAAATAATTAAGAGATGGAATGGCTTTCAACTCTCCACTTTGAAGGAATCGTGATAGGTATATGCACATTCCTGATTATAGGATTATTTCATCCGGTTGTGGTTAAAGCCGAATATTATTGGGGAACGCGTTGCTGGTGGTGGTTTCTGCTACTGGGCATTGCGGGAATCATTGGTTCACTGCTCGTCAGCGACCTGTTGATTTCTACTCTATTGGGCGTATTCTCCTTTTCTTCTTTTTGGACAATTAAAGAAGTATTCGAACAACGTGAGCGGGTTCTGAAAGGATGGTTCCCAATGAATCCTAAGCGCAAACACGAATACGAATCTTGACGGGAGAGCAATCCCTCAACGATAGCAGTCCCTTCACACCGCTTCCATCGGCCTGACCTGATATTTTAATCAGTCAAGACCGGTGGAAGCGGTGTTTTCTATAAACTTTCAGGGATTATACTCCTGCAATGGCAACTCTCCTCTCAAGGCTCCCAGCGCATTCATGGCAAGTGCTCCCATTTCATCCTCGCCCGGAATGACAACGATACGCGCGATACCTTCCAGCCACTCGCGCAGCAAGGACACACAATACTTATTATTGGCAATTCCCCCCGTCAGAATGACGGCATCTGTCTGCCCGTGTAAAGCGACATGCATGGCTCCTACCTGCTTGGCAACCGTATAAATCATGGCTTCCAGCACCAGTTTATGTTTCTTATCGCCTGCGTGTGCCCACCGGACAATAGTTGGAACATCCGTTGTACCTAAATGTGCCAGTAAACCTCCCCTGCCATTCAGCATCTTACGTATCTCCTGATAAGTATATTTTCCGCTGAAGCACAAATCGACGAGCTGCCGTGCCGGAATAGTACCCGCACGTTCCGGACTGAACGGTCCCTCACCGTTCAATGCATTGTTCACGTCGATAACCTTACCATGATGATGCGCACTGACCGAAATGCCCCCACCCAAATGAACGACAATCAGGTCGAGTTCTTCATATTTCCGGCCTATCCGTGCCGCATAATTACGGGAAACTGCCCTGCTGTTCAGCGCATGGAAGATAGAGATACGAGGAATCTCCGGAATACCGGTCAGACGTGCCACGTCACAAAGCTCGTCGGTGACAACCGGATCGGCAATGAAAGCCGGACATCCAGCCGAAGCAGCCAGTTCGTCGGCTATCAAGGCAGCCAGGTTCGACGCATGTTCCATATCCGCATACCACAAATCATGCTTGATGCGTTCATTGATCCGATATACTCCTCCCAGTGTAGGTTTGAGCAGCCCGCCACGTGCAATGATGGCATCGAAGCATAAGGGAATTCCCGCCTTCTGTAAAGCCTCCGTCACATGCCGGCGACGATATTCATACTGTTCATTGATATGATGAAACTCCGACAAATCTTTAGCAGAGTGAAACACACTTTCTCTCCACACCTGCTTGTCATCTTCGTACACGGCCAGCTTGGTAGAGGTTGAGCCGGGATTTATAACAAGTATTTTCATATAAGGTCAATATTAATCGTTTTGAGAACCAGCCAGACACGCCAGTGCAAGGCTATAAAACTTAGAGTTTCCCGAATCGCTGCGCGAAGGAACTACCACCGGGGCAACGGTACCTGTAAGCATGCCGGCCATGTTCGCATCACCAAACAGCGAAAGGGTTTTATAAAATGTATTGCCAGATTCAATATTCGGGAAAATCATGATATCCGCATTTCCGATAACCGGCGAACTCAGTCCCTTTATCTCCCCGCTATGGCGGTCGCAGGCTGTCTTGGCATCCATGGGGCCGTCGATGAAAGCAGTACCAAATTTCCCAAGTCTGGCCTCTTCTTTCAGTTGTACATAATCCAGCGTATGAGGAAACTTTTCGTTTACTTTTTCCGAACAATGTATCAGCGCCACCCGAGGCTCTTCGTTGCCCAACTTACGGCACAAGGCGATATCATTGGCTATCATCGCCCGAAACTGCGCCAAACCGGGACGAGGAATGACGGCAGCATCCGAAAACAACAGCAGTTTATGATAAAGAGGTATCTGTGCTATAGCTACATGACTTAAAATACCTCCTGGAGGCAACAGACCTTTTTCTTTTTTCAGCACAGCACGCAGCAGGTTGTCGGTATTAATAAGCCCCTTCATCAGGATGTCGGCCTCACCGGTTCGCACCAGTTCCACAGCAAGAGCAGCCGCTTCATCGGGGGTGGAAGTAATATATATACGGACAAAATCGGGAGAAGCTGCATGCAGGCTATGTGCCACTTCAGCATGCGCCTCATCGGTGACCAGAAGATATTCTGCTATTTCTTCACGCAGACTACGAATGATAACGTATTCCGTATGGGGGTCATTGGGACATACTACTGCAACTCGCCGGCGGATGCCAAGCGAACGCAAATTATTCACCAACTGGGTAAGGGTTCGAATCAATTCCATACCATTAGATTTTTAGCAAATATGAAAAATAAATCTGAATTTATCTCTATATTTGTTCGGTTTCTACGAAATATTAACTTATGAAAACGTTTCAAACATTTGACATCGAAGCGGACTACAAGGTACTCCACAGCCGATTTCCAAATCATAAAGATGCACCGGTCATCGGAATTACCGGTAATTTCAGTGACGGAAACTTAACGCTTGCCCCTGGATATTATACTTCCATTCTGAAAGCAGGAGGTGTTCCGTTCATCATTCCTCCTTTCGAAAATACTGACATTCTGATAAGCTTACTCGACAGTCTCGACGGACTACTTCTGACAGGAGGAGGAGATATAAATCCGCTGTTCTTGCACGAAGAGCCGGTAAAAGAATTACACAGCATAAACCCTTACCGCGACCGTCAGGAACTACTTCTTACCCGACTTGCAGCTAACCGCCAGATTCCGATATTAGGTATTTGCCGGGGTATGCAGATCATGAACGTAGCACTTGGGGGAAGCATCTATCAGGATATTCACGTACAAATGGAAGGTACGCGCATCAAGCACAGTCAGGATATGGACCGTGCCTTCGCATCCCACACCATACAGATAGAAGACGACAGCCTGCTGGCACGAATCATGAAGACAACCTCTCTGCCAGTCAATTCGTTCCACCATCAGGCAGTAAACGAAGCGGCTCCGGGATTCCGTATTTCGGCCCGCGCCACCGACAACGTGGCAGAGGCAATAGAAAGTACAGAATATAAGTCGATGCTGGGTGTACAATGGCATCCCGAATGCTTTATCCTGAACGATGATGAATACATGATGCCGCTCTTCGAATGGCTGTTGCAGGAGGCTACTTCTTTCCGCCAGGCAAAACGGATGCACCACCGCATACTTACGCTGGACACGCACTGCGACACACCGATGTTTTTCGGGCAAAACATCAACTTTGCCACACGCGACCCTAAGATAAAGGTCGACTTACACAAGATGACCGAAGGACGTCAGGATGCAACCATCATGGTGGCTTATCTGGCACAAAAGGAACGTACCGACGAAGCCTTACTGGCTGCGACAGCCAAAGCCGACCAGTTGCTGAATGAAATAGAGCGTATGGTTGCCATGAACTGCACGGCGGTAGATATTGCTTACACACCCGCCGACCTCTATCGCTTGAAACGGGAAGGTAAAAAAGCTATCATGCTGGGAATAGAAAACGGATATGCCATCGGAAAAGATTTGACGAATGTAGAGCGCTTCCGCAAGCGCGGAGTAGTATACATGACACTCTGTCACAACGGTAACAACGATATCTGCGGATCGGCACGATACAATGACGAACATATCGGTGTAACGCCTTTCGGCGAACAGGTTATCCGTGAAATGAACCGTACCGGTATGATGGTCGACTTGTCGCATGCAGGCGAACAGACCTTCTACGATACGCTGGAGATAAGCAGCCAGCCGGTTGTCTGCTCCCATTCTTCCTGCCGCGCACTGTGCGACCATCCGCGCAACCTGACCGACGACCAACTGAAAGCCATCGCCCGCAAGGGAGGAGTCGTACAGGTTTGTCTGTACGGCGGTTTTCTCCGCTCGGACGCACCGGCAACTATCTGCGATGCCATCGAGCACCTGCATCACATGGTCAACATCATGGGAATAGAACATGTGGGTATCGGAACCGATTTCGACGGCGACGGAGGTATCATCGGCTGCAACGATTCTTCGGAACTGATCAATCTGACACGCCGGTTACTTTATGAACGCTACAGCGAAGCCGACCTCCACCTGATATGGGGAGGAAATTTCCTGAGAGTAATGGAAGAGGTACAAAAATAGCTACATCTTACGTTTATAGAGATGTCCCGACGTTTTCGGATACTCCAAACTTTCTTTCCGAAAAAACTTCGGGACATTTTTTTATTTTTTGTACAAAAACTTCGAAAATTTGTACAAATTTTAGTTCTCTCCCAGCGAAGAAAAATCTCCATCCTCCCGAAAAAAAATTCATCATACGGTACATTTTTTCATCAACTTGCGTTAGTAAAGAGAAAAAGCAATAAGCTATCTATGGAAACGATGAAAAATATCTTTTTTACTACCTGCCTGTTTCTGCTTTGTGCCTGTGGAGAATACCAGTTGGAACAAGAAGAAAACGGAACAACCGGAGAAACCGAAAGCGAAGTTACGTACACCTTGCAATTGAATATCGGCAGTCAAGACAACGCTAAAATAAATTATCCGCTGTCGCTCTATATGTTCGACGACAAAAACAACTGCATTTCGCAGGAAAGCATCTCCGAAGAAACCAGTGAATACAGCGCGTCGATGCCGAAAGGGAAATACACACTTGTATTATTGTCGGGACTGACGGACGACAACTATTCCTATCCCCTCGAAATCATTCCCGACAGTTACATCACGCTGAACAATAATAACCGGTCGGATAAACCGTTACAAATGGGAAAGGCCAGTATCAATCTGACTCAATCTACCCGAATTTCTGTAACTTTGTCGTATGTGGTAGCTTCGCTTACGTTTACACTTTACGGAATCCCCGACAATGCCATCACGACAGAGGTCAATGTATCTCCGGTCAGTTCAGGCATCTCATTCAATGGAGATAACAAGAACGACAAACGCCAATGTACCGTTTCATGCCGGAAAGAAGGCAACCGCTGGATAAGCGATGCGGTATATATCTTCCCGAACGAGAGTTCGCAGACGCACCTCTCGATAAACATAGAGCTGCCCGACAGCAATGAAACTTACGGCTATACGTATCAAGCCAATCTGAAAGCAGGATATCCCTATCATTTTACCGGATATTATAAAGGAGGCGTATCGCTCGACGGAGAATTTCAGGCTGAAGGCTGGCAACCGGAAGTAGATTGTGAATTCGGATTTGATGAAATTCTTCCCGACGAAGGCGGAGATGATCATACAGACGGTGGAACAGGAGGCAACGGTTCGGGCAATACCGACGATACGGAAACACCAGATGATACAGAAGAAACCGATACATTCATCGTCCCAGAGCTACCAGATGCCGATACGATATGGGGGTATTTTTATGTCTGGCAGGTCACATCACTGTCGGCTACCGAAAGCAAGGCTATCCTTATTGCACCCGACCAATGGTATACACTGGCAGCAGATGCTCCCGGACTGCTGGAGGCCTATGAAAAAGACGATATCAGTGGATGGAGAATGTTTACAACAGAGGAGGCGACAGCTTTCCGAACTCAATTTCAGGGGACGGTAAATGAACTGAATAAATTCATCTCCGAATACGGATTCGACTGGTTTAAATATACCGACGGAGCGCGTTACCTCTGCAACAACGGACAATCGACTTTCAGTCTGGCAAACAACCGCATTCTCGATGCCGGGAAGACTGTCGATTATTACTTGCGTCCTATAAAAACCGTACGGTTCAAATTAAAATAAGGCATCTTTTCTTATATAAAAAAGGTGCAGAGTAAAACAAGGCATTCCTGCCCCTGCTCTCTCTGCACCAACTTGCTATCTACTAAATAATATGTTGCTTTTCCAATTCTTCCGCTACGTTTTCCAGCTCGGCATACCATGCTTCGCCAAATTTACGTACCAAAGGCTCCTTCAAGAACTTGTAAACAGGGGCATTCTCTTTCTTGCCTAACAAAACGGCTGCCTTACAAACATCCCACCGATGGTAGTTTACTGCCTTATAAGGCCCGTAGTCGCCTACACGTATAGGATATAAATGGCACGATATCGGCTTATAGAAATTACAACGTCCTTCCCGGTAGGCTTTTTCGATTGCGCAGTAACAATATCCCTTTTCATCGTAACACGTAAATACGCAGTCCTTTCCGTTTACGATAGAAGTAACCAGATCACCATCCGAATCGGTATAAACCACTCCTTGTTTATCGATAATCTCACGCGCCTCGGGTGAGAGATCGTCCCATACTACGGGTAATACCTCTTCCAGTTTCTCTACTTCTTCCAATTCTACCGGTGCACCTGCATCACCTTCTATGCAACATTCCCCTTTACAGGCATCGAGGTTACACAGAAATTTCTCGCGGAAAACATCCAGGCTGACTATCACATCGTCTATCTGTACCATTTCGTTATAGTATACCTTTTTATATTATACCGCAAAAATACAAAAAAGTATGGCACAGCAGCCACACAATATACCTAAAAGTAGGTATTACCTGCATAATAAGAGCGTAGTACTTTGTGCTGTAATAGAAAGTGAAGGAATGCAAACTTGCCATTTACCCGATTTTATATCGGACTCACATTTTTTGTCACTTTAGGTTTTGATTGCTTCCTATGACCGGCTATTACCTATCAGATACTCATAGACATCGTTTGCCTCTTTTTCTTTCAAACTTCTTACCACAAAGGAAGTTCCATTAGTAGAAACAATCAAATTCACACGATGAAAGAAAGGAGTAAACAGAGTTTGTCTCAGGCAGGCCACTTCCACATTGGCGTATTTAATGTAGTTCCTGACATCGGCCAACTTACCGTTATGTATTTCAACATAATCATCTTTCAATGTGATACTACTCCGGCGAGCTGCCCAAACTCCCTTTACCAAAGATATAAGCATATACGCAACAGGTATTGCCAACCACGGATATAATTTGCAATAACATAGTACGGCACAAACAATCAGTGAAACAGGAATATCAAACCGCACGGTATAACCAATCACTCCTTTCCCTGATTTCGCCGACAGAATCGTTTGCGAAGAAGCATAATCCTTACCCAGCCACCAGTTCAGGAAATGCCCGGAGAAATTCGAGCCGTATATCTTTACATCGCTCTCATCCTTTTTTTCAGTAGCATTGAATGCCTGTTTCAACATGACAGTACAGCATCCCAGATATTTCTCTATAATATTTTGTTTTACATAAACCGTGCACACCTTATCGTACGAAAAGCGACTACTGAACCGTGTAAACAAGCCACTCTCGAAAAAGAGCTGGGCCTTATCCATATGTATCTCCATGTTATAATACCGCATAAATACTTTCACGATCCATAATACCATTACAATAACATACAATATGAGAAGAAGCATAACGAACACCGTGACCGAGAGGGAAGTATAATCGGCATGTTCACTGACATAATCGATGAAGAGATTCAAGATTCTATCGCTTGCCGAGAGTATTTTATCGTAGAAAGTAAACAGAATACCCAACAGCACAACCATTCCCTTAAAATGGTTCTGACAAAAGGCTCCTTTTATCAGATTCAGATTACTCAGTTTCAGAATACATTTATCATTGACAGACTTCGATTCCTTGGTCATCACATTCTCTTCTACCGATTGCTTATCTTCCTCCGGCACCTGTTCCTGTTGCTCAATCTTTTCGAGCAACATATTCCAGTCTTTATAATCCAGAATCAGTTCTACTTCCGCTGTTTTCGAAGCAAGCGTATCGAATGAAACTCCTTTCATATCAAACAACCGATACATAAAGCCCCGTCGGGTTCTCAACGACTGTACCTTATGCAAGGGTATGATTGTTTCATTTTTAAATAATCCATAGATAAAAATCAGATTTCCGTTCTTAATATAATATTTCTTGTAATAATAACTGATAAAAGCCACGACTGTTGCAAGCAGCAGATACCCAACAGATACATACAACAGTGCTTCCATTGTTTCCATGAAGGAACGATGTTTTTCAGGATCGAACACATAAAGAAGCATCAGAATAAGAAACAGACTGATATAACGGCGCAACTCCTTTACAAAAAATATGGCATAGGCGCTCTTGCTCATTCTGCGTGGCGCAGAGAAATCACCGGATCTTTCCATGTTGTATGTACTCCATTATAATTGTTTTCATTTCGTTTGCTCTTGCTTCTGTCAGTCCCGGAATAACCGTTTCTGCCTTAAACTGTGCGCCGTTTACGATAGCAATCGAATACAAACCGAATAGCTTACTGACAGGATTCTGCCGTATACTCACTTGTTGTACCTTACCCAAAGGAATCGTTACGACAGAAGGGAAAAAGAGTCCGGACCGGTAGGTGATGTCATGCTCACGAAAAGCAAATCCTTTATAGGCATACGCTTTAGGAAGAAGCATCAAATTGATAACAGCAGCACAAAGCAACAGACATTCCACACCCCCAACAATGAAAATACGATAAGGAAGTTCTTCCGCAAAAAGGAAGAACAGGGAAAAAAGCATAAGGCATATATAAGTCAATGCAGTTCCTACAACCTGTACTCTAATGTATTTCTTTTCCAAAGGTTCGTATGTGAGATTTTCCACTCTATGGATATGCTCAAAATCCAATTGCCGGTTCGTCATAAGTATATTTCATAAGTTCGATTCAAGATGAGTCAACCGACTGCCAACTACAGCTGTCAAGGTAGCCAATTAATAACACCAGACATAACAAGTAAAAGGACAGTCATTACCCTCAGAGCCTAAAATTACAGAATTTTATCATATAACAAAAAATTATTGCAAGGAGTTTACCTATACACAGAGAAGCAATAATACGAAGAAATGTCCGAGAGTCCGATTCGGAGAAAACGGGAAGCAAGCTGTTTCAATCAAAAAAGGGGAATAGCCCAACAAGCTATTCCCCTTTTGATATAAAGAATATAAAGGAACTTATCAATTACTTAATCAAGTCTTTACCGGTCATTTCAGCAGGCTGAGCCATACCCATGATGTGCAAGATAGAAGGAGCGACATCGGCCAATACACCGTTTTCCACCTTTGCGTTCTTGTTTGCTGTTACATAAACAAACGGAACCGGATTCAAAGAGTGAGCTGTATTCGGAGTGCCGTCCTCATTCAATGCATGATCTGCATTACCATGATCGGCAATGATGATGACTTCATAGTCATTAGCCTTGGCAGCTTCTACAGTATCTCTTACACAGTCGTCGATAGCCTTCACAGCTTTTTCGATAGCTTCGTAGATTCCAGTATGTCCAACCATATCACCGTTAGCATAATTTACTACGATGAAATCGTATTTCTTGGTATTGATAGCCTCAACCAGTTTATCTTTTACTTCGTAAGCACTCATTTCAGGCTTCAAGTCGTAAGTAGCAACTTTCGGACTCGGAACCAGGATACGATCTTCGTTATCGTACGGAGTTTCGCGACCACCATTGAAGAAGAAAGTAACGTGAGCATATTTTTCAGTTTCAGCGATATGCAACTGAGTCTTTCCGTTGGCAGCCAAGTATTCGCCCAATGTATTCTGTACATTTTCCTTGTCGAACAAGATGTGAACGCCCTTGAATGAAGCATCGTACGGAGTCATACAGTAATACTGCAATCCCGGAATAGTCTTCATGCCTTCTTCCGGCATATCCTGCTGAGTCAGCACGATAGTCAATTCCTTAGCACGGTCGTTACGGTAGTTGAAGAAGATAACTACATCACCTTCCTTGATAGTACCATCGAAGTTAGCGTTTACGATAGGTTTGATAAATTCATCGGTTACACCTTCATCGTAAGATTCCTGCATAGCCTGAACCATATCGGTAACCTTCTTACCTACACCGTTTACCAGCAAATCGTAAGCTTCTTTTACACGAGCCCAACGTTTGTCACGGTCCATTGCGTAGAAACGTCCGATGATAGAAGCAATCTTACCTTCAGACTGTGCACAGTGAGCAGTAAGCTGTTCGATAAAGCCCTTGCCACTCTTCGGGTCTGTATCACGACCATCCATGAAACAATGAATAAATGTATTTTCCAGTCCGTATTCTTTAGCGATGTCGCACAACTTGAACAGGTGATCCAGTGAAGAGTGTACGCCACCGTTTGAAGTCAATCCCATGAAATGGATATTCTTTCCATGTTCCTTAGCGTAAGAGAAAGCAGAAACGATTTCTTTATTCTGCATGATGCTACCGTCGGCACAAGCACGGTTGATCTTCACCAAGTCCTGATAAACGATACGTCCGGCACCGATATTCAGGTGACCTACTTCAGAGTTACCCATCTGACCGTTAGGCAAACCTACGTTTTCGCCGCTGGCCTGCAGCTGTGAGTGCGGATATTCTGCCAGCAAACTGTCCCAGTACGGAGTAGGAGTATTAAAGATCACATCATCTTTCTTGTGGTCGCCACATCCCCAACCATCAAGAATCATTAAAAGAGCTTTCTTAGCCATAATATTATTTTGTTTAAAAGTTGATATATCGAGTGCATGCTTTACAACATGCAAAAGTACAAAATATCCCTCGTATTAAGAATAAGTTTTCACTCTTTTTATGTATCGCAGCAACCGGATAATGAACTCTTACAGACAGGACTGCCGGAAAAAACAATCCCCCTTTCTATCTTCACGCAGACTGAAAGGGGGAATAATCAAAATAAAAAACAGGTATTTCTACAATTCTACTTCCTGTGTAAAAATTTTGCCAAACCTATTCTTAACCTCAACCCTTATTTTCTTTGCCTGTTTGGAAGGGCATGCACGGAACAAATGGCGGGTATGATAACCGGTACGCTTACCATTTTCCATATTCAGATAATCCTGATCTTCATCATCGAACTGTTGCATGGCACCTTTCAGCACACCGTCTTCGTACCAGTTTACAGTGTATGCTATATCCCAATCCCAGATATTGGCTACAACATATTGTTTCTGAGTTTCAAATTCCCCCGGTTTGTAAAGACGGAACTGATAATCTGCCGGACGCCCTGTTGCCTTATAGCGCCATTTTACATCATCCCCTTTTACGGTTACTACCAAGTATCCGTTAGGAGCACCGCAACGGTTTACGTCACCTGCCCACCAGGCTCCGCAAGCTGCTCCTATATTATGCTCATATATGGCTGCTGCGGGTAGCGTATTTTCATAGAAATGTGTATGGCCGGAGAATATATGAACCTTATAAGGTCGTAAGATACGGAACAAAGCATTGGCATTGCGTACATTATCTCCACCTTCGACTGTAGTATTCGCCACCGGAGCATGAAGATTCAAAAAGACAGTAGTTCCTTCGGGCACATAACTTAAATCTTTTTTCAACCATTCAAGTTGTTCTTCAGTAAAGCGTTCTGTGTACTTCTTACCACCTTCATAATCGATATCTTTCATAGCAATAACATGCACCTTTCCTACATTGAAAGAGTAATCCGTAGGACCGAACATTTCATAATAGTTCTTCTCTCCGTATCCTTTCGCAGGTTCTGCCGTACGTTCCATATCGGCATACTGCAAGTTAAAGTCATGGTTTCCCATTACCTGAAACATGGTCAGTCCCAGATTCGAGATGGTAGTCCGATAAGGCTTATATAAATTCATGGCATCCCATACCAAATCCCCCAGTTGCATACCAATCGTTTCGGAAACATTCAGCGAATCAACTGTATGAACCAAATCGGGAACTGTTTCTGTGTGGAAACGTTCCAATTGCTTTTCTGTTTTAGCCTGAGGATCAGATATCGGAATAAAGACAAACTCGTCTGTTCCCTTTTCTCGCTTTTGAAGAATAAAATCGCACTGATTCTCTGTTTTTCCTGCATCCTGATAACGATAGAAGCCATCAGCTATTCCATTCTTTTCAGGAAGTACATAGTCGGCCGGAGTCGAAATATATACCATCGGCTGACGAAGCGGATCGGTATCCAGCAAATACATTCCCAAACTATCGGTTATCGTCATATTCTTTCCATCCGTTACAACGACTCCCTTTATAGGATTGCCCTGCATATCTTTAACTGTTCCTTTTACCACAGCCTGATTTCCGGCGGCCTGTACTGTCATCTGACAAAGCAAAGCAGTCAGGAATAACCATTGCCTGTACATTTTTCTCATATATATTATATTGGTTTATTTTTTCGGGGCAAAATAACAGAAACAGTTTTAAGAATATGCGACAGAGCTTTTAATATAGAGCGACAATTCTGTTTCAGCTTTATTACATAGCCTTATAAATATGAACAGCCTGTTAATAACCTCGAAGTTATTAACAGGCTGTTCATATTTATGGAGCAAAAGCTACAAAATTCTTTTAAAAATCGAATGAAAGTTGTCCGTCTCCCAGTAAATTAAACGACATCCGGTGATAAGGAGTCGTGCCATAATGAGCGATTGCCTCCCGATGCTTCTTGGTCGGATAGCCCTTATTCTTCTGCCAGTCATACTGAGGATATTCTTCGGCAAGCCGGTTCATATAATCATCACGATAAGTTTTGGCCAAAATAGAGGCGGCAGCAATCGACAAATACTTGCCATCTCCTTTTACAACCGTAGTATGCGGAAGATCCTGATACTTGTTGAACCGATTTCCGTCAATCAACAAATGTTGCGGACGTACCTTCAACTGATCTATTGCACGGTGCATAGCCAGAAAAGAAGCATTCAGAATATTTATTTTGTCGATTTCCTGTGGCGTAACAACCCCCACAGCCCATGCTATTGCATCCCGTTCTATCACTTCACGCAATGCGTAACGCTGATGTTCCGTCAACTGTTTAGAATCATTCAACTGCTGGTTTTCATAATCGGAAGGCAAGATTACCGCTGCTGCATATACGGCTCCTGCCAGACAACCTCGTCCAGCTTCATCACATCCGGCTTCAATCAGGTCTTTATGCAAATAAGGCAATAACATATACGTCGTTTTAAATTCGAGGTGCAAAGGTACGGTTTTCTGCAAAAAGCAATATCTATTTATCCCAAAAGTTATCAATCAATTATTTACTATGTTTGTTAATATCCGGTTTCTCGTAGCTTTTTTTCATCATTCTAAGAGTTTTTATAACTTTGTACCAATCAAGAAATGACCATGAAAAACATTAGTTTATATATAACAATAGTAATATTCCTATCTTTTTCCCTCAAATTCATCTATGCAGGCACTCCTCAAAAGACGATAAATGCGCTATTGGAAAAAGCCGAAAAGGAATTATACACTAGCCCCCAGCAGGCAGCTTATTATGCAACAAAAGCCCGAACGGAAACAGACTCTCCACTTTTACGTGCACAATCGCTCTATATTTATGCACAAGCCGAAAAGTTACTGGGCGATTTCGACGGATGCATTCAAGCCTTGTATGAAGCAGATGAGTTACTACCTAAGAACGACAAGAAGTTAAAAGGTCATATTTACAATTTGATGAGCGTAGGATATTGCAATTTAGGGGACTATAGCAAAGCCATTAATCTAAGTGACAAAGCCATCTCATTATTTAAAATGGAGTCTGATTCATCAAATCTTGCTTCATGTTATAATAATAGAGGCATCATCCATACATATCTTAATGAATTTCAACAGGCAGAACGCTTCCTGAAGCAAGCATTGGCAATAAATCGTTCCTCAAAAAATCTAAAGAGCATAGCCAGCAATCTGAATAACCTATGTCTTTTCGAAGGGAATATTGACAAGCAACTGGAATGGATTAATGAAGCAATCATTATCAACAAGCACCTAAACGCAATCTGGTCGCTCGGAGAGAATTACAATAACTTGGGCAAACTATATTATTACGCTCATAAATATCCTCAAGCAATAACCGCGCTCGAGAAGGCCTACCAATTGGCACAGAATATAGGAGCCAAAGGTATTATATGCGACAATTATGAGTATTCGGCACTAGTATACAGCGCTATTGGCAATTATCAAGCAGCCTATGAAAAACAAACCTCACTGTACGCACTAAGCAAAGAAATACAAAGTGAGAATAAACTGCGTACTGTTGAACAGCGCATAGCACAGGAAAAGCTGTTAGCACAACAACAAAAGGAAGAGTTACAGCAGCAAGAATATAAGATAAGATTGCTGCGCCGTAACATCATCACAATTCTTACTGTTACCATCCTCCTTATTACTATAGGGTATTGCAACGTTTCAGACGTAAAAAGAAAATTCAGCTGCTCAACGCTCAATACCAGATTGAACAGTCGGAACACGAAATAGCCAAGCTGAAGATGCAACAGCAAAAAGCAGAATTGGAAAACGTACAACATGCATTAGAAACCAGCAAACAAGAAACCACTAATTTTGCCATTTTCCTTCAAAGTCGAAACGAACTATTGGATAAAATACAAGAACAGGTCCGACAAGGATACCGGATGGAAAAGCAAGAATTAATTCCACACCTGAAAAAAATTAATGCATTTATCAGTCAATATCAGACAACCAACAAAAACAGCAGTATGACATTGCAAACGATAGATGAAAAAATGAAAGAATTTCTTTCGCGCTTAAGCGAACAACATCCCAACCTGACACAAGGTGAAAAACATCTGGCAAGCTTGCTACGTGTAAATCTATCGACCAAAGAAATTGCCATGCTTACTGGTAACACGCCCAAAACAATCAATATGAACCGATATCGCCTACGGAAAGCTTTGGAATTATCACCGGAAGCAGATCTCGTTGCTTACATTCAGTCCATTTAATCTTTATAAATATAAAGGATACCGGTTAAATTGATTTCTACAGTTTTACCGGTATTTTTATTTTCTGAGTATTTTAGAACGCCAAATACAGCCCACCTCCATTACACTCCATTTGTAGATACAAGTAGACATAAATACCTATTGGTAATCAAACTATTACAAAAATCAAGGTAGACATTATTTCATCGTCAAATTCCACCTATGTAGACACTTTGTGACCTTTCCAAAAGAATAATCACCCTCCATTTTGAATACATTTGAGCATCGAAAAAATTCAATGACTAACCTTAATACAAACAAAAAACACAAATGGAAAAAAGAAGTTGTAGCAAAGCATGGCAGCTAATAGTTCTGCTTGCTTTATTGTTTCCAATGTCAGGATTCGCACAAGCAATCCAAGTGAAAGGTACAGTGCTCGACGCATCAGGAATGACTGTTATCGGAGCCAGTGTATTAGAAAAAGGAACCACCAACGGAGTAATTACCGACTTTGATGGAAACTTTGAATTAAGTGTATCACCCAATGGTACACTTGTTATCTCTTATGTAGGCTTCCAAACCCAGGAAATCGCTGTCAACAATCAGCAAAACTTTAAAATCACCCTAAAGGAAGATACCGAAGTGCTGGATGAAGTTGTAGTGGTAGGCTACGGAACGATGAAAAAAAGCGATATGACCGGAGCCATTTCATCAATCAAATCCGAAGATTTGATGAAACGTGCTACAACCAGTGCCACAGAAGCCCTACAAGGGAAAGTCGCTGGAGTCAGCGTTTTAAAGTCTGGAGGTAATGCTGGAGCAGGTATCTCAGTAAAAATCCGAGGTATCAAAACAATGGGAGACAATGAACCGCTCTATATCATAGACGGATATCCAGGAGATATCAATACCATCAACCCACAAGATATTGAGTCTATGGAAATATTAAAAGATGGAGCAGCTGCAGCCATTTATGGCTCTGTTGCCGCAAATGGAGTAGTCATAGTCAATACAAAGAATGGCAAACAAGGAGAAATAAAAGTGTCATTCAATACATATATGACCTTCAATCAGCCAGCAAAGAAATTCGAAATGCTGGATGCTGACGGATATATGCAGGTCAACAACATGGCTTATGAAAATGCCAATAAAGAAAAGCCCGGCTATCTGACGTTTAAAGATGCAAACGGAAATCTTAAAAACCCGACAGGCTATAATACAAACTGGCAAGATCAAGTATTAGGCAATGGATTTTCACAAAACTATTATGTAAACCTCATAGGAGGTTCCGAACACGCAAAATATTCTTTATCATACGGTCATTCTGATGAAGACGGCATATTAAGAAGTAACTCATACATTCAGGATAATGCACGCATGAAACTGAATATGTCAAAATACATCTTCGACTTCGATGCTACCTTAAACTTTAAGGCAACAAGAAACAAACAACCTCAGTACTCACTGAAGGAAATGTACTCCTTAAGCCCACTGGTCCCTGTTTACGATGAAAGCCAGCCATCCGGTTACGGATTAACTAACATGACCGTTGATGGTGTTCCTATGGAGTTCCCGACCAACCGTAACATCATGGCAGACGATCATTTCAAGCAATCAAGAACAAACGGATATGACATTACAGGCAATATTGGTCTGACTATCCATTTTGCTCCCTGGCTTACCTTCAAAAGTTCATACACTTACGACGGCCTGTATACAACAACCAAGACACACTATGACGCATATACAGCCAGTTCACAGGAGCCCCGCCTATATCCTTACAATTATGAAGCCAATTCATACTTTTATTCGCATACTTTAGAAAACGTACTGACTTTCAATAAAGAATTCGACAAACATTCTGTTACAGTAATGGCTGGTAGTTCCGTTATTGCAAACAGACAAGACGAAAGCAGCATTTCCGTAGAAGGTAAAAAAACAGTCTATAAAGTAGAAAACGGACAACTGATTTCCAACGAAGAGCCCTCAGGCTTTTTCGATCCGACCTCTCCCACTATCAATGCTGGAAACGGAGGTACATTCAATGGTACAGGTACTTTCTACAATTATAATCGTGCATCATTCTTTGGACGTTTGAACTATTCTTTCGCAAGCAGGTATTTATTGCAGGCTACCGTACGCGCCGATGGTTCCTCAAAGTTCGGAAAAAACAACCGATGGGGGGTCTTCCCATCCGTTGCTGTAGGATGGAGAATCAGCGAAGAAGACTTCTTCCCTAAAAATACAGTCATAAGCAATTTAAAGTTTCGCGCAAGCTGGGGACAATTAGGAAATGAAAATGCCTTGGGATACTATTATGCACCAACTATGACAAACGACAATACTCAATGGATGAGTTATATACAAGGCGGAAATCCATGGATAGGTATGTCAAATCTTTATTTAGTAAACGACGATTTACGCTGGGAAACTACCGATTCGAAGAACATTGGCTTCGATTTCGGATTATTCAACAACCATCTGAGCGGTAGTATCAACTATTATTATAACGTAACCCGCGACCTGCTTATCGAGAAGGTCATGGCCCCTTCCGCCGGTATTTATAACCCGACAGTAAATGTTGGTAAAATGCGCAACAGCGGATTTGAGTTTGAACTAAATTACGCCAACAGCATCAGTGGCTTCGATTACAATATTGGCTTCAATCTATCTACTATCAGCAACGAAATGCTGGAAGCAGATCCTAACCAGGTTCTTTACGGCTCAGGCTGGAAAGGCGATGGCCACTTCGTCACACAAACATTAAAGGGATACCCGGTAGCCAGCTTCTTTTTGTATCGTACCGACGGACTATTCCAAAGCGATGCTGAAGCAGCAGCTTATGTAAACAAAGATGGTGAACGTCTGCAACCTGATGCAAAAGCCGGAGATATACGTTTTAAAGACCTCAATGGAGATGGAGTTATCGATGCCAACGATAAAGAATATTGTGGTTCCGGCATACCTAAAGTAGAAGCGAACTTATCATTCAGCGGTGCTTACAAAGGATTCGACCTTTCTTTCCAGTTGGGAAGCGCATGGGGAGCCAAACTATACAATGCAAACCGTCTGTATTATGAAGCAATGGACGCGGGAATTAACCAGTTTACCACGACAAAAGATGCATGGACACCACAAAACACGGATACAGATATGCCAAGAGCCGTATTGGGAGATCCTAACCAGAACACCAGAGAATCCGACCGTTTCCTGGAAAATGGAAATTTTGTCCGTATGCGCCAATTACAGTTGGGATATACTTTACCGTCCGCACTGGCAAAGAAAGCATATCTCGAAAAATGTAGAATCTATATAAGCGGTGAAAATCTGTTTACCATCACCAAGTATTCAGGAATCGATCCGGAATTTTCATCTGACATTTTAGATACCGGCGTCGACTCGTTTGTATATCCATTTACACGTTCATACGTAATTGGTCTGCAAGTTACATTCTAAATTTAACAAATCTATTAAAAGAACAGAATAATGAAAAAGATTATCTATATAGCATCTATTTTCTTCGCAAGTATATTTTCCGGATGCGATGATTTCCTAACAGTAGAATCTCCGGATTTTTCAACGGATAAATATTGGCGTAACAAAGACGACGTAGAAGCTGGACTGTCAGCCGTATATGGTCAGTTAGAGAATCGTACCGATGCATACGCACTCGGCGAAATCAGAGCCGTAGTAGAAACATTCAGAGGAGATGACATCACAACCGGACAGGATGTCAACAACTATCCGGAGTGGGGACAAATGTATAATTTCACTTATACCAATGAAAACTCCCGCATAAAAAGTTACTGGATGAACAACTACAACGGAATAAACTATGCAAACAATGTCATATTTGGAATAGATAAAGTACAAGCTGGCAATAACCCCATGAATCAGGAAGATTATAGCCACACCATGGGAGAAGCCGTTTTCCTTCGTGCCTACTATCATTTCAAGCTCATTATGAACTGGAAAGAAATTATCATTCGCGACGAGTACCTGACCAGTGAAGCACAAACGCACAAAGCCCTGTCTTCGCGTATAGACTGCTGGGATTTTGTCTGCTCTGAACTTTCACGTGCAGGCAGTATGTTACCCGAAACTCGTCCTTCACAAGAAGCCGGACGTGTAACCAAAGGAGCAGCCTACGCTTATCTGGGATGGGCCTATCTGACACGAGCCTATGAAGAACCCGAACAAAAGGAATTCTTCTTGTCGGAAGCCATGAAGGCACTGAACAATGTTTCCGGTTATGAACTGGTAGACAATTATGAAAGTCTGTTCAACGGTACAAATAAAAACAGCAGTGAAGCAATTTTCGAATTACAATTCACCAATACAACTGCCGACGGGACCTATCACAAACACGTTTTACACTATTGGTTAGCAGCTCCATCAATGGGAGGATGGGATGAAATCAGAATAAGTCCCATGATGTATAATGAATACTTAAAAGAAGGAAGAATTGCAGAAAACAACATGTATGATGCACGTGCATACGGCTCCATGATTTTCGATGACCCGTATTATACCGAGAATCCCAACATCTATGGCATGAAATATGATGAAGTATTCGAAGGTAATCCGGAAGTTTCAAACTGCTTCAAGAAATATTTGCCAGCTTCACTTGAAGAATTCAACCAAAGTGCAGTAGCAACAAACATTCCATTGATGAGATATGCCAATGTTATGTTAATGAAAGCTGAAATATATAATGAACAAAATCTTCAGGATGAAGCAATTCCATTAATAAACAAAATACGTAAGATCCATGGCAGACTTCCCGAAATGACAGGAAAGTCTTATGAAGATGTAAAAGCACAAATAGAACACGAACGGCTCGTTGAGTTTGCATTAGAGAACGTCCGTTTCTATGACTTGCGCCGATGGGGTAAGTTGAAAGAAGCAATGCAAGCTGCCGGCAGAACAAATTTCAACGTTACAGAAGATGAATTCTTACCCATCCCGTTGATGGAAATTCAAAGTAACAATGAAATCAATTAACAAGTCCGGTTCTCTTTATCAAGGCAGACCATATCTCTGCCTTGATAAATAACCACTATCTTTGCTTATAAAAAACAACAAAGAAAGAACATGTTTACAGTTATAGGATTTATGTTAGGAGGTATGGCTATCGGTTTCCTGCTCCGTCGCCAGAATTTTTCGTGGATAAATAAAGTTATAACGTCACTTATCTGGATACTACTTTTCTTGCTCGGCATCGAAGTAGGAGGTAACAAACAGATAATGGAAGGACTTGCCACTCTGGGAGTAGAAGCCTTCGCCATTACGCTTGCATGCGTGCTGGGCAGCTGCATTTTTGCCTGGGGGTTATGGTATATCCTGTATAAGAAGAAAGGAGGGAAAGCATGAAAGGAAGTTTGATTATTGTCGGATTTTTCGTCATCGGAACATTATGCGGATTATTCCATATCATTCCATTCGATTTGACACAAAGCAACATTAGCTTTTATGCCTTATGTGCCCTGATGTTCAGTGTAGGATTAAGTATAGGAAGTGATCCTCAAACGTTGAGAAACTTCCGTTCACTGAATCCCAGGTTAATATTCCTGCCTGTAGCTACCATACTGGGAACCATATCGGCTGCTGCACTGGTCAGCCTCGTATTGCCACACCGAAGTGCAGCCGAGTGCATGGCAGTAGGCTCCGGATTCGGCTATTATTCACTTTCCAGCATCTTCATAACACAATATAAAGGGCCGGAATTAGGAACCATAGCCTTACTCTCCAACATATCACGTGAAATTATTACTTTACTGTGTGCTCCTTTACTGGTACGCTGGTTCGGAAATCTTGCACCAATCTCGGCCGGAGGAGCTACTACAATGGATACTACTTTACCTATCATAACCCGCTACGCAGGTCAGCAGTTTGTCGTAGTTTCCATTTTTCACGGTTTCGTCACCGATTTCAGTGTACCATTTCTTGTAACATTCTTTTGCTCCATTTAAAAACAAATCAACCCATTCTATGAAGAAACACTTTTTTTATATTACATATTTACTTGCCTTTACTGCTACATTGCCGGCTCAGGCCGACAATGTGCCCTGGCAAAATCCACAGATAAACGAAATAAACCGTGAACCGATGCACGCCCATTTTCTCCCTTTCATCGATGAAAATGCAGCACTGGCACAACAAGCTCTTCCCGATTTACAACGTTTCGAAATCAATGCCCGTACCGAGCGCCGCATCTCACTGAATGGAACATGGAAATTTCTGTTTTCAAAAAATAATGATGCTTGTCCGGCCGATTTCCACAAGCCAGGATATAGTACACGTAAATGGAAAGACATAAAGGTACCAGGCAGCTGGGAACTTCAGGGATTCGACACTCCCATCTACACAGATGTGTCTTATCCTTTTCCTTGTAACCCTCCCTACGTTCCTGCCGATTACAATCCGGTAGGAGCATATATCCGTGAGTTTTCCGTACCCGAGAGCTGGAACGGAATGGATATCTTCCTCGATTTTGAAGGAGTAGAATCGGCTTATTATTGCTGGGTAAATGGAGAACTGGCCGGATACAGTGAGGACAGCCGTCTGCCTGCTCACTTCAATGTAACCAAGTTATTAAAAAAAGGAAAGAACAAGCTGGCAGTCAAGGTATTTCGCTACAGCGACGGCTCGTATATGGAAGATCAGGATTATTGGAAATACAGTGGTATCGAACGCGATGTATACTTATATGCCCGTCCGCAAAGCCGTGTAAAAGATTTCAAACTGACCGCAGGACTAATAAACCAATACAAAGATGGGGATTTCGATATAAATATTTTATTGAACCAGCCTCAACAAGGCCAGCATGTCGAATTTAAAATTCTGGATACTAAAGGAAAGACTATTTATACGCAAGAAAAAGAAATAAAAAGCAGCTCCGATACATTGTTATCGGGAAATAAACTTATTAAAGGTGCCCAAGCATGGAATGCTGAAACGCCTAATCTCTATACGCTGGTAGTCAATACGTTCGACAAGCAAGGAAAACCGATGGAATCGTTTGCACACCCGTTCGGTTTCCGCACCATAGAAATGAAAAACGGGCAGCAGCTTATCAACGGAGTACCCGTATTATTCAAAGGAGTAAACCGACACGAACACGATCCTTATACAGGACGTTCCATCGATGTGGCAAGTATGTTGACAGATATTCGGCTGATGAAGCAATTCAATATCAATGCTGTACGTAATTGTCATTATCCAGATCACTACCAATGGTATGCACTATGCGATAAATATGGATTGTATCTGGTAGGAGAAGCAAACATTGAAAGTCACGGAATGATGAGTCACAAAGACGGTACACTCGCCAACTATCCAGAGTGGGAACCTGCATTCATGCAACGGATGAGCCGCATGGTAACGCGCGACCGTAATTGTACCGCCATTGTTACATGGTCGCTGGGGAACGAATCTGGTTATGGAAAACATTTTGAAACAATATACAACTGGACAAAGGAAACCGATCCTACTCGTCCGGTACAGTACGAAGGAGGAGGTTATGAAGCCAAGTCAGACATTTACTGCCCAATGTATCCCCGTATCTGGTCACTCCGCCGTCACATCAACCAACGAGATGCTCGCCCAATGATTATGTGCGAATACGCCCATGCGATGGGCAACAGTGTCGGGAATCTGCAAGATTACTGGGACTTAATCTATAAATACGATCAGCTACAAGGAGGATTTATCTGGGACTGGGTAGACCAGACTTTTGCCAAGAAAGATGAAAAAGGGAAAAATATCTGGGCCTATGGTGGAGATATGGGTTATGTGGGAGTACATAACGATTCCAACTTCTGTGCCAACGGCCTGGTTGCGGCCGACCGTTCATTGCATCCCCATATCTATGAAGTAAAAAAGGTTTATCAGTATATCCACTTCCGTCCCGTAGCTTTTACAGCCAATCGTATCAATGTAACCAACTGGCACGATTTTATTGACCTCTCCGGCTATCGGTTACGCTGGACGATAGAGGCAGACGGAAAGAATATCCAACAAGGCATCATGGACTTTCCAATGATTGCAGCACGGCAAAGCCGGGAAATTGTAATTCCTATGCACGCCATAACAGCAAGTGAAAAGGAATATTTTCTGAAACTGGAAGCTATCACCCGTCAAGATGCCCCTATGATTCCGGCAGGCCATGTCGCAGCAATGGAACAATGGAAATTACCTGTAGAACATACGGCTCAGAATATTGAACTTGTCGACGGAACACTGACAGCAGAACGTACACCCGAAAGTATCAATCTAAATGGGACTAATTTCCGTATCTGCTTTTCTACGACCAACGGAGAAATGACGGCTCTCGAATTCAACGGCAAAAATTTGATAAAAGAAGGATTGCAGGCTAACTTCTGGCGTGGACTGACAGATAATGATGTAGCAAATGGCACTCCGGAACGCTGCCGGACTTGGCAAAAAGCCGGTGAAAATGCCAGACTAAAAGACTTAAATCTAAAAGAAAGTACAGATAAGCATCAGGCCATCGTCTGTGCCTTGTATCGCATGGAAGAACAAGATGCCGACTTGAGCATCAACTATATAATCCGACCTGACGGCGTTGTAAAAGTCACAATGTCGTTTGTTCCAGGGCAGAAAGAATTGCCTGAGATGCCTCGTCTGGGAATGCGCATGGTTCTGCCTGCCGAATATGAAATAATGACATGGCTGGGAAGAGGTCCGCACGAGAACTATTCCGACCGAAAGAATAGCGCTGCAATAGGTTTATATACAGCCAATGTTTGGGAACAGTATCATCCTTATGTACGTGCTCAGGAAACAGCCAATAAATGTGATGTCCGCTGGGTAGCCCTACGCAACCAGCAGGGAGAAGGACTGCTGGTTACCGGTGAAGAGCCGTTAAGTGTAAGTGCCTGGAATTTTCCACTCGAAGATATCGGCTACCGCCCGTTTAACATAGAACGCCGGCACGGAGGCAGCATAGAGAAACAAGATCTTGTATGGCTGAACATCGATCACCTGCAAATGGGTGTAGGCGGTGATAATACATGGGGAGCACAAGTACATCCCGAGTACACTATCACACCTCATGCATGGCAGTACAGTTTTACCATACAGCCTCTGAATGCAAAAACAGATGCTGCCCAACAAGCACATAAAAAGTTTTTTAATGACAACATCCAGTAATTAATATTTATTTATAGCCCATGAAAAAATATACAGTAAAGGCCTTCATGTTATGGGGAGTGATTGCAGGTATTTCTGCCTGCACGACGCTCTCCCGACAAGATGTTTCTCAAGGGAAAGACCGATACGATTTCGGCAACATCCTGAATATTGCAATTACACCCGATTCCACTGTCCGCCGTGTCGGATGTTTTACTGACGCCGGTTCATGGATGGGATTTACCATTCCGCAACGAGATAAATGGATAAATGGATTCTGCGGACCGTTCAGCATAGATAACCGGATATGGTTTGCACAGTCGGCCGTCGAAGCGAGTATCACCGGAGCTACTACAACCATGGTTGCCGACTCTACGTCTTATTTTCCGGGAGAAGTTTACATGTCTGCATCATCCGATGCCGGAACAATCTGCCAACGCCTGAATTTTATAAATGCATCAACTGCCTTACTTCAGGTAGAAAGCAATAGTGACAAAGGACTCAGCTTCACAGCCAGACAATGGAACAACAATGTGTATCTGGAAGCCGACCGCAACAAAGTTACGGCACGCCATGCAAATGGAGAAATTATCACAATTACTTTCGATTCTGACGTAACTCTTACTTGCAACGGACAAAACTATATAGCAAAAACAGCACCGGGATGTAAACAAACCGATATTGCCATTTCATTCTTCGCTTCCGAAAAAGAATTGCCGGCAAGTGAACAACGTATACGGGCATTACTAAACAACCCTTCACAAGACCTGAAAGCAAATGCCGAACGATGGAACGGATACTTGAGCAAGATTCTGCGTAACGATATGAAGCCGGAATACGACCGCATTGCTGTAAAATCGGCTGTTACCTTAATTTCCAACTGGCGCACACATCGCGGAGGATTATTGCACGAAGGTGTCATACCAAGTCATGCAGTCAGCTATTTTATCGGGTTCTGGGCATGGGACAGCTGGCGTTTTTCGGCAGCATTAGCAAGCTTCGCTCCCGAACTGGCAAAAAACAATATCCGGGCTATGTTCGACTATCAGTTGCCCGACGGTATGATCATCGACTGCATCTATACCAATTCTGCCGATAATAATACCCGCGACAGCAAACCGCCTTTGGTATGCTGGGCAGTAGACGAGATATTCACTCATACTCAAGATACAACTTTCGTCAAGGAAATGTATCCACAATTGCTTGCCTACTATAAATGGTGGTATAACAAACGTGACCATAACCATAACGGTATCTGTGAATTTGGTTCAACTGACGGTACCTTGGAAGCTGCCGCATGGGAAAGCGGAATGGACAATGCCATCCGCTTCGATAATACAAAAATGCTGAAAAACGCGGATGATGCATGGAGTATGGACCAGGAAAGTGTAGACCTGAACGCATATCTTGCCTATGAATGTAAACTGCTGAAAAAATTTGCGACACTCATCGGTACACACTTCGACGGACCTGATTATAGTGATCAGATTGCCGATTATTTCTTTGACGACCAAATCGGATGGTTCTGCGACCGCCGGCTAAGTGATGGTGGCTTCATCGAAGAACCCGGTTGTGAAGGATATACTCCATTCTGGGTACAGATAGCCGACAAGAAACAAATGGACAAGGCTATAAAACTACTTACCGATACGACCAAGTTCTCAACCTATATACCTTTCCCTACGGCAGCCGCCGACAATCCTAAGTGCGACCCGAACGGTTACTGGAGAGGACCGATATGGCTCGACCAGACATATCAGGCAATCAAAGGGTTACGTAATTACGGTTACGGGGAACTTGCCGACCAGTACACCGAGCAAGTTTTCGAACGCTGTCAAGGACTGACAAGAGATGCCCCGATACACGAAAATTATGGTACACACAACGGAGAACGTCTTCAAGCTCCTCACTTCAGTTGGAGTTCATCACATTTATTGATGATGTACGAAGATTATGGAAAATAGAATAATTTTTTCATATCACACTTTCATAAAGGAAGGGTATCTCTTTAAATCGGATATTCTTCCTTTTTTATGATTCTTATTTGGCTGTTACAAGTACTTTGTCCACAGTACCTACTTCATTCGAAGGATTTCAATATAATGTCAACAAATGAAGAAGAGGACAACAGGCAGAAGAACTTTGCAAGTAAAAGAACGTGAATTCGACGAATTCAAAACAAAGCAAGCTGTGTGTCAAATGTACGTTGTACATTGATACACGGCTTTTTTGGAAACATGCAGTACGCCGCAATCG
>NZ_DBMACV010000022.1:0-46663 GCF_057861905.1 Phocaeicola sp.
GATACAAAATCTTTAGGTAATAACAAAGCCCCAGCTTGTGAAAGTCGGGGCTTTGTGCTAAAAAAGAAGGTGTGCTTTTTGACACACCTTCTTTTTGTTTTCTCCCCTTACTCCAGGCCCGCATCCGAATTGGCGTCATATGATAAGTTTTTGGCATTATACAAGAAGCGTAAGCGAACGGATAGTCTTATTTTTGCCATACAAAATCAAGAACAGGAAGAATATGAATCAAAAGAAAATTTTAATGTGCCTTGGCATCTGTAGTCTTTCATTGGCTCTGCATGCACAGAATGGGCCAAGAAACAACAGTAAAAATTTCCCCGAAGCAGTTCCGACCAACAGTCAAGTACAATTCTTCAATCAGACAGATGAAGTATATTCATTAGATTATCTGAAGGACGTGGTATATGCAACCAAGGACAATATGGATTTGAAATTGCAGATTGTCATGCCTAAGCCCTATGGAGAATCAGACAAAACCTTCCCTTGCATTCTTTATGTGAGAGGTTCTGCATGGATGAAACAAAACTTATATGTGGATGTACCACAGATTTCAGCTATGGCAAAGCGTGGATATGTAGTTGCCATTGTAGAATACCGTCCGTCTGATGTGGCTGTTTTTCCAGCCCAGCGTAATGATGCTATCTCTGCGATAAACTTTATGAGAGAGAATGCGCAGAAATATAGTGTCGACGTAAACAATATCTTTGTATGGGGAAGTTCATCGGGAGCACATACAGCCTTGTTTACGGGACTTCATCTTAAAGGTGCCGACAGCAAGAACGATTCTCTTCCGGATATAAACGGAATCATAGCTTATTATCCTCCTACCGACGTACTTCATCTGAAAGATGATCCTACAGCAGCTTCGAAGGGCGACGAAAACAGCCCCGAGGGATTGCTCATCGGTAAAATTGCCGTCTGGAACGCCCCTGAGAAGACTAAGGAAGCAAGTCCTTTCTACTACATAAAAGATAATAAGGATATGCCTCCGGTATTTCTTGCACATGGAACAAAAGACAGGGTGGTTCCTTTCTCTCAGGCTGACCTGCTGGCCAACGAAATGGAGAAAAACGGATGCGAATACGAATTTTATGCTTTACGCAATGCTGACCACGGCAGTTGGCAGTTCTGGACCGAAGCAATGCTCGATAAGGTTGAGAAGTTCATCGTAAAACACCTTAAGAAGTAGAGCCGGAGAATCTCTGTTTCATCCTCTCCTATTAGAATTAGGAATATAAATAAAAGTCTCAGTCCCGAAGGTATATACGGAGAATTCTATATATTTCCTTCTGCGGGACTGAGACTTTTCGAGTATAGGGTTAATCTCCCCTTACTTTATAATCAGAATCGGCGTATTGGAATGGAAAAGCATCTTGCGTGCAATGCTGGGATTAAACAGACGGGCAAAGATATTACGTCTGTAGCTAGAAGTACAGATTACGTCAATGCCATTCTCCCGTACAAATTTGTCTACATTGCTCAACAGGTCTTCTTCGTCAATATTCAAATAAGTAAATTCAAGCTGAGGATATTGCTTCTTGAAATACTCCTTGATGCCTGCCAGTTTTATTTCGTTCCATGTACGTTTCTCTTCGTGGGAGTTCACATGAATGAATGAAATCTCAAACTTGTTGTCCTTGAAAGTCGTAATCAGCGAATCGAAAGCAATCAAATCACGCTGGTCGAAACTGGTAAACAATGCTATTTTATGAATATCTTCAAGCGATTTCTCCGGAGCATTTTCGGGTATCGCATAAACAAAGGAGCGGCTCCGTTCGATAACTTCTGCCGTTACGCTTCCTATCAGGTCCAGATCTTTCTGATGCTCTCCACGGGTTCCCATAACCACAATGAGAGGTTTCTCCTGACGTATGTAATATATTATTTCTTCTTCTGGTATACCCTCACGCAGCACGCATGTGAATTTCACGTTCGGATACTCTCCTTTTTCTATTTTCTCGGCTACGTCTGCCGACAACTTATTCAGTTGCTTGTGCACATTTTCTATCATTCCTCTTACTGTAGTGGCATCGTTTGCCGAGGGGACATGATAGTTCTCCGTATCGTACTGCAAGCTTGGTATGTAAATAGGTGTAAAATGTACATGCAGAAGAACCACTTCAGCATGCATGTGTGCAGCTACCTTAAAACCAAAATCACATGCTTTGAGAGAATATGCAGAGAAATCGACCGGGACAAGTACCTTGGGGATTTTTTCCGATTTCGATTCGGCGGACTTCTCTTCCAGAGTTTCTTCAGACAACCAGGAAGAACTTTCTATAATCTTCAAGGCACGAGGCAAATCACTTTCCTTAATGCGCACTCTTACACCCGACGAGATAACAGGCTGGATAAGATTCACATTATGTATGTACGACTCGATTCCTTCGCTTTCGAGTACAGACTTTAAAATCTGTGCCTTCGAATAAGTGAGGATAGCTAATGTAACAAGTTTATCTTCCATAGTTTAAAGTTTTAAAAGGTTTCACATAAAAACACTACGAGATTAACAAAAAATCCTAATCAGTAAGAAACCATACCGATTAGGATTTTGCCACTTATCTTCAACCTTAGGCTGTTTGCTCTTTCAAAATTTCTATCGCTTTATCAAGCACGGTCGTATCATCGAGCATTACCAGTCCGCCATCCGGCCCCGGCTCCAGGTGAATACCTACGCTCTTGCCATCCTTAAAATTATGTCCGCCAAAGAAATTGCGTACAGTTTCCACACTCAAATTTAACTCATCGGCTATACGATGCATGCTTCCACTGGGTAAAGAATCTTTTATTTTTCGAAGTTCGTTGAAAGTAATCGTTCTATTCATAGTAATCAAAATTTAAAGTGTTAGACAAAACTTTTGTTAATTCACGATATAAATGTAATGAAAGAAAATGAATAAGCCAACAAAAAATTAACTTTTTTACTTTGCTGGCAATATATCAGAACGATAATAATCTGGAAATGACCATAGCTGCCATAACAGCATAAAAATAAGTCAGCAGCAAGACTGTATGGAAAATCTTGAGATCTGCAACCTCAAACCCCGTCAGAGTATATTGTTCTGACACAAACTGGGGCTGTTCGAAATATTTTTTCCGGATAAACGCATAAAGCCAATAAACCAGTGAAGCGATAACGCTGCCTGCAATTGCACCGCATATAATATCTCCCGGATAATGTACACCCAGATATATGCGTGAATACGAGGGAATCAATGCCCATATAAACATGACAGCGGTCATTTCCTTTCTCCGTACAAGCAGCGAAACAAAAGTAGCTACAGCAAACGTATTGGCTGCATGGCTTGATATAAATCCGTACATTCCTCCCCTGTATCCGTTGACAACATGCACCATATACATAATCTCGGGATCTTGTGCAGGACGGAAACGCATGAAATATGGCTTGCAGAAACCGGAAGAGAACTGGTCGGCCAGGGTTATGCTTAAAGCTATCATGGCAAGTATAAGCAGTCCCTGAGTAAATTTGGTATTTTTGAATATGACATACAGCAGCACTGCGGCAACAGGAATCCATATTTTTGTACCGGATACAATCCACATAAAACCATCCCAGAACATGGAATCACTTCCGTTCAGGGTCAATAACAGATTCTGATCTGCCTCAATAAGCTGCTGTATATCAATCATAAATATTATATATTTTGGAAAACATCAGATAACTTCTATTGCCGATACGGGCAGCCATCCTTTTTTCCCATCTTCCAGACGGATTTCTTTCCAGCCTTTCATCGAATTGTCTTCTATATAGACTTTAGTACCCTCGTGCAAGACAAACAGATCGGTTCCGCTTTCATTGGGAGTACTTTTAACTGTAATACTTGGCGACATTACAATGGCACCTGTACGGTTCAGAAGCTCTTCCTTCTGTTCGCTGGCAAAGAAATTGGCACATACGGCTACAATCAAGAATACTACAGCCGAAATAAAACCTATTTTCTTGAAAAGGATTCTGTTTCCAAAAATATACAATGCCATACCCGCGAGAAGAAGGATAAAGGAAACGATACCTGTTACTCCCCATCCGCTTTCGCTCATACAGTTTATCAATGAGTTTATCCATGTCACAATGAAAATTTCACTGGCAGGAGTAACCTGGTCTACAGTCTTGCTTCGCGCCATTTCCAGATTGAAACGTATATCTGCATCACCAGGATTCATCAATAAGGCTCGTTCGTAATTCAAAACGGCTTTGGCTATATTCTTGTTCTTGTAATAGCTGTTTCCCAAATTGTAGTAAATGTCTGCCGACTCGCCTTCCGAACTTAGAATAGCTTCGTACTTTTCAATTGCATCAGCAAACTTGTTTTCCTGATAATCCTTGTCGGCTTCGGCCTTTGATACTGCGGCCGAAGTGAACTGGACTATGCCAATCAGAAATGCAATAACTATAAATAGTCTTTTCATATCAATATGGTTCTTCTGTCTGTTTTTAATGTTTGATACTGTTCTCCATTCTACTGATCGCTTCTACCGATGTCGTATATACCTTGTCCATCGCTTCATTTTCATCTCCCGGAGCGTAACGGGCAAATTCGCATTCGTTCAAGGCATTGATGAAATCTTTTATTACATCGTCTGCTACACCGTATTTCACCAGCTCGGCTTCGATATTATCTTTAGAAAGCTGCGAAACAGGTATACTCAGTTTATCACTGATATATCCCCATAAGGCTTTCAATACTTCATCATAGAACTCATTCTTACGGTTCTCTGCCAGCAGCTTTCCGGCAAGTTTCATACGCTTGGTCGCTACCTTATTAGCCTTCTTTGTCTTCACTTTTGCTACATTGGCATTTTCGGCAGCCTGCTTGCGGAAGAAGACAACTAATCCCACAAATAAGACAAACGGAATGATATACCACAAATAGTAACCTACAGTGCCGAAGAAGACGGCGCCCTTCTGCATCAGTTTTGTATCGCCCAGTTTGATGAAACGGATATCCTGTCCCAGAACCTTGACATTTTCCTTATTGGTAAAGTCGGCAATTACCTGATCGGCATTTCCATTTCCTTTTGCTACGTTAATATTATAGGCTTCGGTTTTCAGTGTCTTGTATGAATTCGACTTCAAGTCAAAATAAGTAAACTCGACAGGAGGTATTGTAAAGTTTCCCGCATGACGAGGTATGGCCAGATACTCGATGGTCTGGCTTCCGCTCAGTCCGGCACGTGATGCTTCAAAGTTATTCGTTACTTTCGGGTCGTACACTTCAAAATCTTCAGGGAATTTCACTTCAGGCGTACTGATCAGTTTCATGTTTCCCGAACCACTGATGGTCAGTTTTATCGTTACTGCATCATTGGTCTTCACATCTTTGGCATTGATGGAAGAAGCAAGAGTAAATTCTCCCACACCTCCCGAGAAGTTAGCCGGCTTGGCAGGAAGCGGCTGAACGTTGATAGTCAGCTTAGGTGTAACGATTTTTTTCTTTACTTCCTGATATCCTCCTCCATTGAAGAAAGCATCAAATGGATCGTCCGACATGGTCTGTATGGCAACTACGCCTTCGAAAGTAATCGAAGGAACCTCCAGCTTACCGGTCTGTTGTGGAAATAATACATACTGGCTCCACACGGTGGTATTGTAATTGCGTCCTTTATAATGCTCCAATGAGAAAGTCTTCTGTTGGGGCAATTCAATTTCCTGAGTATGAAAACCCTTCAAATCGGGCATTTTACCAAATAACTGACGAAGATTTACCAACGTATAAACCTTATAAGTCAGCAATATAGCTTCCTGTTCATGTACAGTCGTCTTACTGGCAGTTGCTGTAATAAACAAATCATTGCTTGTAATACGTCCGTTTGTAGTCTGACGGCGGTCAGCCTGTGCACTTCCCCCCTGACTGCTCTTGCTTCCTCCTGCTGACTGATCAGGTGGAAGTACTTTAATCGTAACGGCATTGGAAAATATTTTTTCTCCATTAGCCTCGATACTTGCAGCTGGTATTGTATAAGTTCCTGCGTTGCCAGCCATCAGTATATAAGTATACGTAATGGAACTACTTGAAGAAACCTTGCCGTTGATAATTTGTGTACTGCTTTGCTGAGAACGACTTGGTCCCATCAAAACATCAAATCCTTTCGTTATAGAAGGTGCACGAAAATCCTTCACCTTTTGCGTGTTGACTGTAAACGTCAGGCGGAACTGATCTCCGCTTACAACCACATCAGGTGCATCGGCTGTTAAAGTAGCTTTGTTGTCTGCCCATGCATGTACTGTAGTAAGAATCAACAGTAGAAAGAAAATAACTTTTCTCATCATTCCTTTATTTCATTTATAATTATTCACCATTAATTACCAGTCTTTTTCCAACTTACGTCCTTGTACCTGAACCGCTTTCTTCACTTTATCCTGTACATTTTTCTCATCTTGCATAGCTGCCTTCAGAAGCTGCTCTGCATTCTCTTTCGACATTTGGTTCTGGTTCTGTTGCTGCTGCTGATTATTTTGCTGCTGATCTTTCTTATTCTGATCCTGCTGGTCTTTGTTTTGTTGCTTATCATCCTGCTTTTGATCTTGCTTCTGATCTTTCTCCTGATTCTGTTTCTGCTGTTGCTGATCTTTCAACTGCTTTTGTGCCAAAGCCAGATTGTAACGAGTTTCATCGTCTTTCGGATTATTTCGCAAAGCCTTTTTATATGCTTCTATGCATTGTGGCAATTGTTTAGACGACTGCAAAATCACCCCCATATTATGATAAATCTGTGCAAGCTTGTTCTTGTCTTTTTCTATCCGCGATGCAGCTTCATATTGCTCCATCGCTTCTTTCGCTTTTTGTTGCATCAACAGGGAGTTGCCCAGATTATACATGGCGTCCGTCGACTTCGGTTCTAATTCCAAAGCTTTCCGATAATCGACTTCAGCTTTTACAAATGTGCTGTCCTTATATAACTTATTTCCACTGCGCAAATAATCACGCTCTGTTTTCTGTCCGTAAGCAGCAACCGATACGAACATTATTCCCAGCATCACATATTTTTTCCGCAACATAAAATCAATTCTGTTTAAAGAGTTTTATATTCTTGAAAAGTGGATTTTTACGTTCCAATAACATCAAATCAACTGCCAGCAGAATCAAAGCCAGCCATGCCAGTACCTGAAACTGCTCATCAAACTCAGTAAAGACCTGAGTTTCCACATCAGCTTTAGCCAATTTATTTATCTCGGCATTCAAAGCTCTTTCAGCATTATTGGTATTATCCACTCGTACATATATACCATTTCCCGCTTTTGCAATTTCCTGACACATCTGTTCGTTCAGACGAGTTACAATCACATTGCCGTCCTTATCACGACGGAATTCATTTGTCCCTTCAGCCGGAATAGGTGAACCATCTGGTGAACCGACTCCTAATACAAAAACACGAACACCTTTTTTGGCTGCTTCTTGTGCTGCTTCAACAGCTCCTCCTTCATGATTTTCACCATCGGTTATAAGTACAATAGCTTGTCCGACCCCTTCATTCGGAGTGAAACTCTTCATTGCCAAATTTATGGCTCCGGCAATATCAGTACCCTGAGTCGAGATAAGTGAAGGATTGATTGTTTCAAGAAACATCTTTGCCGAGATATAGTCACTTGTAATAGGCAACTGTGTAAAAGCCTCTCCGGCAAAAACAATCATGGCAACCTTGTCATTATTGAATGTTTCCACCAAACGAGAAATCAGCTTTTTCGACTTTTCCAGACGACTGGGTGTAACATCTTGCGCCAGCATAGAGTTAGAAATATCGAGTGCTACGACAGTTTCAACCCCCTGACGTTTGACGGTTTCCATTTTTGAGCCGAACTGAGGTCGTGCCAGCATAAATATCACCATAGCCAAGGCTGCAAAAACCAGCCAAAACTTTACATCCGGACGATATTTCGATACGTCAGGCATCAGATGAGCCAATAATTCAGGATCACCGTATTGAGCAATTTTTTTACGCCGGCGATAATTGGAATATATATATAGCCCTACCAATATCGGCAAAACGATAAGTAGATACAAATAAACAGGTTCTCCAAATCGAAACATAATATTCTTGGTTTTAAGGTATTTTCTTTAATACTGTATTACGCAGCAATATTTCCAACAAAATACAGAAGAATGCTACCAGAGCAAAGGTCGTATAAGCTTCTTCTCGTTTACTGAACTCCTTGACATTCAGTTTTGTCTTTTCCAGTTTATCGATTTCCTTGTAAACTTCCTCCAGTTTAGAATTGCTGGTTGCACGGAAATAATTTCCATTCGTAGTACCTGCAATCTGCGTCAAAGTCTGCTCATCTATTTCGACGGGAACATTGACATATTGAACGCCAGCATATGTTTGCATCGGATAAGGAGCGGTTCCGTTCGTGCCGACTCCAATCGTATAAATACGAATACCGAACTGCTTAGCAATTTCGGCTGCTGTCAACGGAGAAATATCTCCTCGGTTATTACTACCATCTGTCAAAAGAATAATTACCTTCGATTTTGCCTTACTATCTTTCAAGCGGCTAATAGCATTTGCCAGCCCCATACCAATAGCTGTACCATCCTCGATAAGTCCACGCTGGGCTATATCACCTTTTATACTATTGAATAAATTTAGCAAGACTCCATGATCTACGGTAAGTGGACATTGTGTAAAGGCCTCTCCTGCAAAAATAGTCAAACCGATATTATCATTTGGACGTCCATTTATAAACTCAGCAGCTACCTGCTTTGCGGCTTCCAGACGATTCTGCTTCAAATCTTCCGCAAGCATACTGGTCGAAACATCGACAGCCAGCATAATATCAATACCTTCTATCTCAGTATTCTGCCAGTTATCTGTTGTTTGAGGACGTGCCAAAACCAGTACAATCATAACAAACGTCACGATCCTTAAGACAAAAGGAGCATGCAGAAGATATACCTTCCAACTCTTTGGTGCATTCATATACATGCGGGTCGTAGAAACCTGCATGGTAGGCTCTGTCTTCTTTCTGCGCATAAAATACCATACAATGTATGGAATGAGCAGAAGTAATAAAAACAGATATTCCAGATTTGCAAAAATCATAGTTCCTTACATGTTAAACGTTAAAAAAAGAGGTCGATAATGTGACAGATAACCAAATACAGACAAACCACGGCACCTATACTTACCACAGTAATACTGCACAGCAAGATGATGCGTCCTTGCTTTGAACGCTTTTCCTCCACCCTGATTTCTGTAGGTTCTTTCTTCGCATTCGGATCTTCTTCTACCTTAGTTTGATTGATAAAATCGACTGCATTAACCAGATTCATGTCATTTTCATTCATCATCGGAGCGTGCTTAGCAAATTTTACGAGGTCGGCTGTCTCAAACAAACTTTTCAAATCGTTGATGGACTGCTGATCCTTTACTTGCAGTAAGTGTTCGATGATTTCCGAAGAAGTCATTTCCAGCGCATTGAATCCAAACCGTTCTTTAATATATGTTCGCAAGACCTCAGTCAGTTCTGTATAATACAACTTCGGATCTTCACGCTGTACCTGCTTGTCAGCCTTAATCTCTTCGATTTTCTTCATAGCAGCCTGATGAGGAGGCAACTTAGGTTCTATCTTGATAATCTTGATAATAGGCTTATTATCGCGATAACGGATGATAAAGAACACAGCTGCTGCTCCCAATATGAGCATAGCTAATCCACAATATACCAAAGGAGCAATATCATTCCATGTAATAGGTACCTCTCGAATATCTTTCGGACCAAAGAACTGATCAGGATGCAAGGTATCAACGGGAACTGAATAAACTTTCAAAGCCAACGCTTTCGAACGATAAGGCTTGTCATTTACAAAAACTTCAAAAGGAGGCAGGTAATATAACGCCGAATCGAATGAGGTAATTGTATATTCCTGAGAAATCAACCAGCGCTTGTCATTATTTAATAGCTGAGTATCAGGCTTTGCAACATCTAATATCTCTACCCCTGTGACCAGTGTATCACGTAGCAATGGCAAACGTAATTTCTGATTTGCATCCATGCTTACCTGAAGCTTTATTTTCGCCTGTTCACCTATCAGAAGCTGTAAAGAATCAATAGTAGCTTCCACGGTAACCTGTGCTTTTATACCCGGCATGGATATAAACAAAAATAAAGCAACCCACAACGCTTTCAGATATTTCTTATAGTATTTCATATTCCTTTTTAGTTTCGTTTAGCAAACAAATTAAGCAATGCTTTTACGTAATCTTGGTCGGTACGTACCGAAACTGAATCGACGTTGCTATGCGTAAATATGTCGTGCAACTTCTGCTGACGGGCTTTCCACCATTCATGATGCGCATTACGCAAAGCTTTGGAAGAAGTATCAATCCATTGCTCATGTCCCGTTTCAGCATCTTTCACCTTCATTAAACCTACATCCGGGAGTTCCTCCAGACGACGATCGTATACCTGCAAAGCCACAACATCATGTTTCCGGTTGGCTATAGTCAATGCATTCTGAAAATCTCGTTCATCAATAAAGTCACTCAGCATAAATGCAGTACAACGTTTCTTCAAAACATTCGTCAGATATTCAATAGCACACTGGATATTCGTACGAGTACTTTCCGGTTTAAAGTCAAGCAGTTCACGAATAATATACAAAATATGTTTACGTCCCTTCTTGGGAGGGATAAACTTCTCAATACGGTCGGAAAAAAATATTACTCCAATCTTATCATTATTCTGAATAGCCGAGAAGGCCAATGTCGCAGCAATTTCCGTAACCATACTCTTCTTAAGCTGCTTGACTGTACCAAAGTCCAGACTATTCGACACATCAATCAACAGCATGACGGTCAGCTCACGTTCCTCTTCGAACACCTTTATGAATGGTTTGTCAAAGCGAGCAGTTACATTCCAGTCTATATCGCGCACATCATCTCCATACTGATATTCGCGCACTTCGGAGAATGCCATACCTCTGCCCTTGAAAGCCGAGTGGTACTGTCCTGCAAAAATATTGCTGGAAAGCCCTCGTGTCTTTATTTCAATCTGACGAACGCGTTTTAATAGTTCACTTGTTTCCATTCTTTCTTGGATTACGCTTCGGACAACCAAAGCAAAATATACCTATTTTTTACATGACATCTTTTCTCTGTATGCTCTGTATGCCATGTATAATTGGGGCCTGAACAATTGAATATACACAATCATTCAGGCTATGTCTTATTCTTTCAGACGAATCAGGGCACTTCAACCTTGTTCAATATCTTACTTACTATCTCGTCGGAAGTAACATTGGTTGCTTCGGCTTCATATGTCAAGCCGATACGATGACGAAGCACATCATGTGCAACAGCACGTACATCCTCAGGAATAACGTATCCACGACGTTTAATGAAAGCATAGCTGCGGGCAGCCAAGGCCAAATTGATAGAAGCACGCGGAGAACCTCCGAAGCTGATCAGACCCTTCAAATCTTTCAAGTCATATTTTTCAGGATAACGAGTTGCAAATACAATATCAGCAATGTACTGCTCTATCTTCTCATCCAAGTATACCTGACAAACCACTTTACGTGCTTCCAGAATATCTTCAGCTTTCAAGATAGGACGAACTTCAGTTTTATTACCTGAAATGTTCTGACGGATAATCTTCTTTTCTTCTTCCAGCTTTGGATAGTCGATAATTACCTTCAGCATGAAACGGTCGACTTGTGCTTCAGGAAGCGGATATGTACCTTCCTGTTCAATCGGGTTCTGAGTTGCCATTACAAGGAATGGATCAGGTAAACGGAAAGTATCCTTGCTCAATGTAACCTGACGCTCCTGCATAGCTTCCAGCAAAGCACTTTGTACCTTAGCCGGCGCACGGTTTATTTCATCAGCCAATACGAAGTTTGCAAAGATAGGACCTTTCTTTGTAACGAACTGTTCATCTTTCTGGCTGTATATCATTGTACCAAGCACATCGGCAGGAAGTAAGTCGGGAGTAAACTGAATACGACTATACTTAGAGTCAATCAACGAAGCCAAGGTCTTAATGGCCAATGTCTTTGCCAATCCCGGAACACCTTCCAGCAAAATATGTCCGTCGGCCAATAAGCCGATCAATAATGATTCTACCAAATGTTTTTGACCTACAATTACCTGGTCCATACCAGCCATCAGATTGGTCACGAATGCACTCTGACGTTCAATGCGTTCGTTCAATTCACGAATGTCAATAGCTTCAGCCATAATTTTTTATTTTTATGTTTCAAATATGCAATTTTATCAATTGGTCAACTGACCTTTTTTTAATCGAACCCAAAAGTACGGCATTATATTAACAGAAGCAACTAATTTTTATTAAAAAAAATTAGTTGCTTCTTTCGTTTAAGTCTTATTGGACTAAAGATATTTAAAAAATAACATTGTCCTATTCCTCCTATTTTCTATTCATTTCTTTTGGAGTAAGCTCCGGTATGCGAATAGTCGTACCAACCGGTACTACATCCGCATCTTTAATGATATCCTTATTATATTGTACCAGATAGGGCCACAACTTCTTATTACCATAAAACTTCAGCGCAACACGAACCAGGCTTTCACCCGATTTTATGGTATAAGTAGAGCGTGTACCTGTAATCATATATTCAACAGTATCAGCCAAAGTTTCCCGTTTGACAACGGTAGGCAACTGTTGTTTTTCTTCATCCGGCTTTACCTGAGCAACGACCTCGCGAACGGTATCTTGCTGAACCGCAGGAATCTGTTTAACCGGCAATATACTATCCTTCTCCAAGTCTGAGCGTATACCGACAGTATCCTTATTCAGGGGTACAGTTTCCTTTTCCATAAGCATATGGACAACAGATTCTGGAATGTATCTTCTTCCTGAAAAAATACTCCATACAATAATACCTCCCAGAATAACACCCACCAATAACACTGTAGCAACCATACACCAAGGAAAACGGAATATCTTTTTTCCTACGGCAGGCTCCAAATCTTCATGTATAGATTCGGGGACCTTCAGTACAGGTTCTGCCGTTTCATCTTCAGGCTTTTCCGCTTTTTCAGATACAGGTTCTGTCGTCTCACTATCGGGCTCCTTCTGAGGACTATCAGGCACGACCTTATTGCCATCAGCTTCTTCCGGTACAAGTTTTTCTTGATTGGCTTTTTCCTCTTCAGCTTCCTCCATTTCAGAATTACTGTTTGCATCCGGCAAAGAAACACCTTCGCCGATTTCTTCTTCCGACGCATCAGCATCCTCGTCCAATGAAGAAACTTCATCTATATCATCAAACCGAGTACCTTCGTTCAGCAGTACGGTTTCAAAATGCTCGAAAGGCTTATTTACCGTTTCTCTCATCCAAGAATCCGGCGTAAACGAGATACGTGAATGCCCTTGTATTTCAATCCGCTCTCCGGTATTGACATCTATACTTTCACGAGTATCAACATCTATCAGTTTAAACGTTCCTAAGCCTTTGATCTTTACATATTTGTCCGTTTCTATAGACTCTTCGATCAGGGCAAACAGAGTCTTTACAAATGCTTCTGCATCTGCCTGCTCCATTTCATGGCGTTGTGCCAACAAATCAGCCAAGTCTTGCTGTGTGAACTTATCACTCATTACCCAGAGTATTCTTTAGCCGTTCCTTCCATACCGGACTCGGCTTAAAATTCAAAATCAATTTCGGAGGGACCAGAAATCGTTGCTTGGTAACAGGATTTACCGTAATACGTTCCATCTTTTTCCGAACTTCAAACGTTCCGAAATTCTGAATTGCAATCGTTTTACCTTCCTGCAACTCCTCTCCCATAATAGCCGTTACCGATGCCAACAAACGCGAAGCATCCTTATTGGTATATTCCAAGCGGCGTGACAATTCGCCTGTCAATTCTTTATTGTTCATGTCGTCCGCTCCACAATAAAATTAATTATACTAATGTTGCATACAGATCAAAATCATCCGCATCATATATTTTCACACGATGGAACGAGCCCGTCCGCAACAACTTTCCTTCATCTTTAATCAAAACTTCAGGATCAACCTCCGGCGAGTCAAATTCAGTACGTCCAATGTAATAATCCCCTTCCTTACGGTCGATGATTACTTTAAACTCCTTACCGATTTTATTATGACTTAACTCATTCGAAATCTCCTGCTGAATGCTCATAATCTCATCCAAGCGTTTCTGCTTCACCTCTTGCGGAACATCATCCTTATAATGTTTTGCCGAATAAGTGCCTTCTTCTTCCGAATAGGCAAATGCCCCCATACGGTCGAAACGCGCCTTGCGTACAAATTCTTTCAGTTCCTCGAAGTCCTGTTCTGTTTCTCCGGGATGTCCTACCATCAGCGTTGTACGCAAATGAATTCCCGGAACCTCCTTACGGAACTCCTCAATCAACTGATACGTTTCCTCCTTCGTCACATGGCGACGCATTCTCGTCAACATATTATCGCTAATATGCTGCAAGGCAATATCCATATATTTGCACACATTATCGTGTTCACGCATCACGCGGAAAAGATCTTTCGGGAAATGCGCCGGATAAGCATAATGCAAACGAATCCATTTCACACCCGGAATTTCAGCCATACGTTCTATCAATTCCGGCAGCATCTGTTTCTTATACAAATCCACGCCATAATAAGTCAACTCCTGCGCAATGACCTGAAATTCTTTCACGCCTTCGGAAACCAGCAAACGGACTTCGTCTAAAATCTCCTCCATCGGACGAGAAACATGTTTTCCTGTAATGATAGGAATAGCACAATACGAACATTTACGGTCGCATCCTTCCGATATTTTCAGATACGCATAATGTTTAGGAGTCGTCAGATGACGTTCAATAGCATAATCAGACTGATAAGTTTTACCCAAGTCGGCAAGCAACTCATTCCAGTTAAATTTACCATAAAATTTATCAACCTGAGGAATTTCCACCTGCAGTTCCTTCAAGTAACGTTCAGACAAGCATCCCATTACATAAAGTTTCTTTAAACGTCCTTCTTCCTTAGCCTGACAAAACTCAAGAATCATATTGATAGACTCTTCCTTCGCATCGCCAATAAATCCACACGTATTTATAACTGCAATTTCCCCTTGAGGATTTTCACTATCATGCGTCACCTTATAGCCATTCGCCTCAAGCTGTTTCATCAGCTTTTCCGAATCGACCAGATTTTTAGAGCACCCTAAGGTAATAATATCTATTGTATTTTTTCTCATTTATTAGCTGTTCCAAACAATGAATCAACAAACTCCCGACGACGGAATATCTGCAAATCTTCAATACCCTCGCCCAAACCGATATATTTCACAGGTATTTTAAACTGATCGGAGATACCTATCACAACTCCTCCCTTAGCAGTTCCATCCAGCTTCGTAATTGCCATAGCGTTCACCTCTGTAGCCAGTGTAAACTGTTTTGCCTGCTCAAAAGCATTCTGTCCGGTCGATCCGTCAAGAACGAGCAAGATTTCATGAGGAGCATCCGGCACAACCTTCTGCATCACATTCTTAATCTTGGTCAACTCATTCATCAGACCGATTTTATTGTGCAAGCGTCCTGCGGTATCAATAATAACGACATCAGCATTATTTGCGACAGCAGAGCTCAACGTATCAAATGCAACAGAAGCCGGATCTGCACCCATTTTCTGTTTGATAACAGGAACTCCAACACGGTCGCCCCAGATGACAAGCTGTTCTACGGCTGCTGCGCGGAATGTATCGGCAGCCCCCAGATAAACAGACTTGCCAGCCTTTTTAAACTGATAGGCCAATTTACCGATAGTCGTAGTTTTACCTACCCCATTTACACCTACCACCATTATTACATAAGGTTTCTTACCTTCAGGCACAGTAAACTCTTCTGTATCGACTGTATTGTTTTCTGTAAGCAGTGCGGCAATCTCTTCCCGCAAGATGTTATTAAGCTCCTGCGTATTTACATACTTATCTTGAGCAACTCTTTTTTCGATTCGCTTAATAATCTTCAATGTTGTTTCTACACCCACATCCGAAGTAATCAAGACCTCTTCCAGATTATCCAACACTTCATCGTCCACTTTAGACTTTCCAGCCACAGCACGAGCTATCTTCCCAAAAACACTTTCCTTTGTTTTTGACAAGCCCTTATCCAAAGTTTCCTTCTTTTCCTTCGAAAAAAAACTAAAAAATCCCATACGGCTTACGTTTATTATCTATTTATGATACAAAGATATAACTATTCTCGTTCACTCACAAATAAATACCCCACCATTATTACAGCACAAAACGAGTGAAGCAAGAAGAATTTATCAGACCGATAACCATCGAGAAACAAAAAAGCTCCTTCTATCTTTCGATAAAAGGAGCTTTTCATTATTAAGAAAATACTATTCTCTTTTCAATTATTTCTTAAAGAAGTCCTGAACTTTGTCGTTAGGAACCATTTGTTCATCAAAAATGTAAGCACCAGTTTTCGGTGACTTAACCATTTTGATAACCTTAGTATAAGAACGTCCTTCTTTACCTGTCTGAAGGGTTGCGACTGTTTTCTTTGCCATGGTTTCTTATTATTTAATTTCTTTATGTACTGTTACTCTTTTCAAAATAGGATTGTACTTCTTCAGTTCCAATCTTTCAGCGGTATTTTTTCTATTTTTTGTAGTAATATAACGAGAAGTTCCCGGCATACCGCTATCCTTCATTTCTGTGCATTCAAGGATTACCTGTACTCTATTACCTTTAGCTTTCTTAGCCATAGTCTTTCTCTCCTTTTAATTAACCAATAATTTTGATAGTTTTCCAATCACAGTAACCTTTAGCAACAGCTTCATTCAGCGCAGCGTCCAGGCCTTTCTTGTTAATAACTCGCAAGCCGTTAGCACAGATATTCAGGCTAATCCAGCAATCCTGTTCTACATAGTAGAATTTCTTAGTAAACAAGTTCACATCGAAAGTTCTTTTAGTTCTTCTCTTTGAGTGTGAAACATTGTTGCCAATCATGGCTTTTTTTCCGGTAATTTGACAAATTTTCGACATTTCTATCTAGTTTTTATAGTTTTATTCCTATTTCTCTCAAACGGAGTGCAAAATAAGTGATTTTATTTTATATACACAAACTTTTCAGCAACTAATTGCAGTTTTATCACTCATTTTCTTGATTTTGGCAGAGTTCCAGCAATAATTGGAGCGCCTTTTTCGTTGCAGCCTGTATATTTTTCTCTCTTCCCTCGTCTTCCGTCAACTTTGCAGTAATCACTTTTTTATTACTGCCAGCAGCAATCCAGATGGTGCCAACAGGCTTTTCAGGAGTGCCACCTGCAGGACCGGCAATACCTGAAGTAGCCATTGCATAGTCAACATCAAGTGTCTGCATAACACCTTTCACCATTTCTACAACAGTTTCTTCGCTTACAGCTCCGTATTTTTCCAGTGTTTCTGCATCCACATGGAGCAAATCCTGCTTTACTTTATTATCATAAGCGATGACTCCCCCTTTGTAAAAACGAGAACTTCCGGGAATTGCCGTAATAATTGCAGCGACATTTCCAGCCGTACAACTCTCGGCTGTAGCCAGTGTATACCCTTCCCGCCAGAATATTTCGCTTATTTCTTTACTTAGTGTTTTAGTTTCTACTGACATAATAATCTCTTTTGGTTAATGTTACTTAATTGTAACCCGTGAATATGCGGGTTTGTCTATCGAGCAAAAATCCTTGTCCAAATATTTATAGTAGCCTGTAATGGCAATCATGGCAGCATTATCTGTCGTATAACCGAACTTGGGAATATAAATTTTCCATCCATACTTCGCAGCATGTTCCCGGTAAGCATTACGCAAACCATTATTTGCAGAAACACCTCCAGCTACAGCCACTTCATTTATACCCGTATCTTTTACCACCTTACGCAACTTATCCATCAGGATGTCAACGATTGTTTTTTCCAGCGACGCAGCCAGATCCACTTTATGATGTTCGATAAAATCCGGATCATCCTTCAGCCAGTCGCGCAACGAATACAGGAAAGAAGTCTTCAAGCCACTGAAACTATAATCATACCCAGGAATATGAGGCTTGCTGAACGTATAGGCATTCGGATTTCCCTGACGTGCCAACTTATCGATAATAGGGCCTCCCGGATACCCCAGTCCCATCACTTTGGAACACTTATCAATAGCCTCGCCGGCTGCATCGTCGATAGTCTGCCCCAGCACCTGCATGTCGTTATACGCATTCACACGGATAATCTGTGAGTTTCCACCTGAAACAAGCAGGCAAATAAACGGGAACTTAGGCTGATCGGTATCATCTTCCGATTCTTTGATGAAATGCGCCAGCACATGTCCCTGCAGGTGGTTTACATCAATCATCGGGATATCCAGAGAACGAGCCAAGCCTTTGGCAAACGATACTCCAACCAGCAAAGAACCCATCAGGCCCGGACCACGAGTAAAAGCAACGGCACTGAGCTGTTCCTTTGTCACGCCGGCACGTTTCAACGCCTCATGTACCACTGGTACGATATTTTGCTGATGCGCCCGCGAAGCCAGTTCCGGCACCACGCCTCCATAAGCTTCATGTACAGCCTGACTTGCTATAACGCTGGACAGCAAAACACCATTCTTTATTACAGCAGCCGAAGTATCATCACAAGAAGATTCTATTCCTAATATAATAGTATCCATAATATATATTCATTATTAATATGTCAAAATCTCCAGACCATTGTCTGTCATTACAAACGTGTGCTCCCACTGTGCAGAAGGCAATTCATCTTCCGTCACTACAGTCCATCCGTCTTCCTCATCTATGAAAACCTCCCAGGTTCCCATATTGATCATAGGTTCGATCGTGAAGACCATACCCGGAACCAGCAGCATACCGGTACCTTTTCTGCCATAATGCAGCACATCCGGCTCCTCATGGAATTTAAGTCCCGTACCATGACCGCACAAGTCCCTTACCACCGAGAATCCGTTTTTCTTTGCATGCTTTTCTATAGCATGACCTATATCTCCCACAAAGCTGAAAGGCTGTGCAGCTTCAATACCTATTTCAAGGCATTCCTTTGCTACACGAACCAGCTTTTCCTTCTCCGGAGTAGTCTTACCTATAATAAACATACGCGAAGCATCAGCGTAATACCCATCCAGAATGGTAGTAGCATCTACATTTATAATATCCCCTTCCTCCAGAATTTCTTCTTCCGAGGGTATACCATGGCATACAACCTCATTAATAGAGGTACATACACTTTTCGGGAAACCTTCATAATTTAAAGGAGCAGGTATACCTCCGTGGCTTGTCGTATACTCATATACAATTTTATCAATCTCAGCCGTACTCATTCCTTCACGGATTACCTCCGCTACTTTATCCAATACAGCTGTATTCAGCATACCACTCCGACGGATACCTTCTATCTGTTCAGGAGTCTTGATTAATTGACGGGTAGGAACTTCATGTCCCTTGTTCTGAAAATAAAGCACCTTCTTATCGAGCTCTGTCAGTTCAGCTCCTTTGGGAACTACCCAATTCATCCTATTCCTCCTCATAATTCTTATTCATCTTTTTATTATGTCGTGCAAAGTTAGCAGAAAAAAATAGAAATACAGATTAATCTGACAAAAAATGTCACTCCCGTTCTCCTTTCCCTGACAGAGTTTAATTAAAGTTAAAAGAAAACTTGCATAATAATAATTCATCAAAAAGACATACGATTTTCTCGAATTTAAGTTATTTTTGCTATAGACTATTAGAAAACCGAATACAAACCTTTAAAATTGAAGCCATATGAACAAAACACAAATTGGCGAAAATGCAGGGATCGTTTGGAATATACTAAAAGACAACAGACACTGGGAATATGACAACCTTAAAAAAATTTCCGGTTTATCCGACAGAGACCTGAATGCAGCCTTAGGCTGGCTTGCCAGAGAAGATAAAATTGATTTCGACATGAATGAAGGAAGCGACCGCGTATTCTTAATAGTCAATGTATTTATCGGCTAACACGCCACAAAGCTTCCGGGCAAAAAGACAAAGGTTGCATCAAAACACTCCCAGAGGAGATTCGAGATGCAACCTTTATTTTTCCACGTCAAGGCAAAAAATCAGATGATTCTGTTTACGGTTATATCGGGAAATTCCTGCAAAAACATCAACAGCAGCCCTTCCTCATTCATCCGTTTAGCCTTGACCACCATACTGATGTGATAAATATTCTTTCCGTCCGAATAAGCTTCGGTCATTTCATAAGATACTACGACATAATTTCTGGTATTAAATTTTTTCGACACCCGTTTGATTGCCTCCTTATCATCCGTAGAAAAATCAATCATCATATTCCGCAAGCCGATGCTTTTAAAAAAGTAACTCAGCGTTTCCAGTCCCAGCAGCACCAGAAACGTAGCAGCAATTCCGATAGCATACATGCCGGCGCCCACCGCAAGACCAATCCCCGATGTCGCCCAGATACCGGCAGCCGTAGTCAGTCCCCTGACAATTTGCTTCTGCAAAATAATCGTTCCCGCACCTATAAAACCGATTCCGCTTACCACCTGTGCCGCAATCCGGCTGGGATCCACCCGAATCAAGTCAGTCTTAAGCACTTCCATAAAGCCATATTGCGAAACAATCATCATAAGCGCACTGCCCAGCGCTACCAGAAAATGCGTACGATACCCCGCTTCCTTTGCACGGTATTCACGTTCCAGTCCTATCAGCACCCCCATTGCTCCAGCAACAAAAAGGCGCAAGGCAAAATCCCAAAAGATACTCATAACATCTACTCCTTTTTATATTTCCTTCCCAGACCTTGCATCCGCACCCTACCACGTGCAGAAATAAACCTGCACGCCATCGCCGGATGTCAGCATCTGCAAGCCCTCGTCATTTTCCTCCGGCAACCACCTTCACGAAAATTCCCCGTACACCGATACACTTTCACAATCTTGCCAGAAAAGAAATGAGTCTGATAAAAAACTTTTATTACCCCGAATATACGGATAAAATTCGATTTGTGCTATCTTTGCGCCGATAAAACACCTGGATAAATTATGAAATATAAACTTTTAGTACTCGATCTCGACGGAACATTAACCAATTCACAAAAAGCTATCACAGAACATACGCGTGCCACCCTTATTGAAGCACAAAAACGTGGGCTGAAAATAGTGCTTGCCTCCGGCAGACCTACCTACGGAGTTGCGCCACTGGCCAACGCATTAGAGCTGGACAAATACGAAGGATACATTCTTTCATACAACGGAGGAGAAATCATCGACTGGAAAACCAGCAAAATAATGTATAAAAATCTGCTCGACCCGGAAGTACTTCCCTATTTATACCAATGCGCAAAAGACAATAACTTTGCCATCGTAACATACGAAAACGAATTTGTACTGACGGAACACCCCGATGACGAATACGTATTAAAAGAAGCATTGCTTAACGTGATGAAAATAAAGAAGGTAGACAATTTTCTTAAAGCAATACATCACCCGATAGCCAAGTGTCTGATTGTAGGAGATCCTACCCGCCTTGCCGTACTCGAAAAAGAAATGTACGAACACCTGAAAGACCGGATGGGAGTATTCCGTTCGGAACCTTATTTTTTGGAACTGGTGCCTAAAGGTATCGACAAGGCACAGTCGCTTGCCGTTCTCCTCAAGGAAATCGGTATGACCAAAGACGAGATGATAGCCGTAGGTGATGGATTCAATGACCTGTCGATGATAAAATACGCCGGACTTGGAGTCGCCATGGCAAACGCCCAGCCCGTCGTACGTGAAAATGCCGACTACATTACACTGTCGAACGATGAAGACGGTGTAGCAGCCGTAGTAGAAAAGTTCATTTTAGCATAATTTTATCGCCGCCGGGAACAAAGTTTTTTTCTTCCCGGCGGCGATATTTTATTTCATTTTCCATTACGGATTTTTGGGTTTACGGTCGAAAAAAGGATTTTTGGAAGATGCGCTTACAGGAATAGCATACACTTGTGTGCATCCGTCCAGCCAGTCAAGCTGCTGAGCAGCAAGTCCCGCAGAAAACATAACGCGAGTATCTACCCTGTTGTCGGCCGCGACAGAACAAGCCGACCCTATGGCTATACCCACATCCACACTGTTGATGGCACACGGAACACCCTCCTCTCTTTCCTCGCAAGTGGCAAAGCCGCAATGACCGCAGTTCATTCCATGCGGATGTTCATGCGTTCCTATCAGCACCACACACTCTGCTTCCAGAATATTGTCGGCATCACGCAAGAAAAACTTGAAGCCGTTTTCCTCATACATCTGTTTCATCGTATCCGAAAGAATACGGATATTACTTTCCGTCACCATTGCCACTTCAATGATATCCACTCCTTTAGCCTTCGGAGCAGTACGAGCAGCAATCATCATCTGCTGAGCAATCTGCAATACTTGCTCATGGCGGCTGTCTCTTTCATTCAGTATCATATCGCATTAAAGTTAAAACATAACAACAAAAGGGTTATATCCGAGCCCCTCTGCAACGCATCGGACGCTCTAAATATAACCCTTTTTCTAAAATAAACCGTCAGAACGATTTATTTCTTTTTCCCTTTTTTCAGGTCATTTTCATGAATGGCCTCTTCTACTTGATAAGCCGGAGCATGTTTTTTATGCATGCCTTTCGGTTTTTTATTACCTGCAGCTCCCATAGTAAAAACCTCCTTTCAAAATCCTTTAAAAAGTCAAATTATAATTTATTATTTCAATAAATCCAACTGTTTGAAGCATTTAACCAGCTTTTCGATAGCAAAGTCAACCTGCTCTTTAGTATGAGTAGCCATCAAGGCAAAACGTACCAGTGTATCCTGAGGCGCACATGCCGGCGGAATAACAGGATTAATGAACACGCCCTCATCGAAAGCCAGCTTGGTAACTTCGAAAGTCTTGTCCGTATCACGTACATACAACGGGATAATAGGACTTTCCGTATCACCGATTTCAAAGCCAGCCTCACGGAAGCTCTTCAAGGCATAATTGGTAATCTTCCACAAGTTTTCCTGACGCTGAGGTTCAGTTTTGAAAATATGCAGAGCCTCCATTGCTGCAGCAGTAGCAGCCGGCGTATTACTTGCCTGGAATATATAAGAACGGGCATTATGACGCAACCAGTTAATTACATCTTTGTCACCGGCAACGAAACCACCGATAGAAGCCAATGATTTGGAGAATGTACCCATAATCAGGTCAATGTCCTTGGTTACGCCGAAGTGATCGCATACACCTCGTCCGTTTCTACCAAACACACCCAGACCATGAGCTTCGTCTACATAAACACTGGCATTATATTTCTTCTTCAATCGAACAATCTCAGGAAGATTAGCCAAGTCGCCTTCCATAGAGAAGACACTATCCACTACAATCAGTTTGATAGCATCCGGCTCGCACTTCTGAAGCTCTTTCTCCAGAGCTTCCATATCGTTATGCTTATACTTCAGCTGAGTAGCAAAAGAAAGGCGGCGTCCGTCGACGATTGAAGCATGATCGCGGTCATCACAAATAATATAGTCACCACGTCCGGCCAACTGCGGGATAACTCCTTCATTAACGGTGAAGCCGGTAGAAAAACAGAGAGCTTCGTCCTTCCCCACGAAATCGGCCAATTCCTTCTCCAGTTCAACATGAATATCAAGGGTTCCGTTCAGCAAACGTGAGCCGGCACATCCGGTTCCGTACTTGCGGGTAGCAGCAATCGCTGCATCGATGATACGTTGGTCGTGAGTCAGACCCATGTACGAATTAGAGCCGAACATCAAAACCTTCTTTCCATCCATCATTACCTCTGTGTCTTGAGCGCTGTCAATCTCGCGGAAGTAAGGATAAACACCTCTCTCCATGTACATCTGAGGTGTTCTGAATTTACTTAGTTTGTCTTGTAATAATCCCATATTCTAATATCTGGTAAGCCCGATGACTTACATTAATTATAATTAACCGGACTCTTTCATGCCGGCAATTTCATAAAAAGAGTGCGCAAAGATAATAATTTTCGTTGTTTTAAACGCCTGTTACGGCAAAAAAAACGTTTTAAACATCATTTCTGCACAAAATGTACCACGAAATAAACAAAATAGTCGTATTTTTGTTTACTGAAAAGACTAAGCTGCTCAGACAAGATGGACCCAAAGAAAGAAATAGTATTTATAGTCAATCCGATATCAGGTACTCATGGAAAAGAGTTCATTCTGCATCAGATAGAAAAAAGACTGGACCATACATTATATAATTATAAAATCCGAAAGACTGAATATGCCGGACATGCCATAGAAATAGCACGGCAGGCCGCCGAAGAAAAGAAAGACATCGTTGTGGCCATAGGCGGCGACGGAACAATCAACGAAGTAGGACGTGCCCTGATACACACCGACACGGCTATGGGCATCATTCCATGCGGCTCGGGCAACGGACTGGCTCGCCATCTGCATATTCCGCTGGAAGCACGCGGTGCTATCGAAGTCCTGAACCAGGGACTCATCAAGACCATCGACTATGGCCTGATAGACTCTCACCCGTTCTTCTGCACCTGCGGGGTCGGGTTCGACGCGTTTGTAAGCCTGAAGTTCGCCGACTCCGGAAAGAGAGGCCTGCTGACTTATCTGGAAAATACCTTACACGAGAGCCTTACTTACCGCCCCGAAACATACGAAATAGAGAACGCATCGGGAACGGTACGCTACAAGGCTTTTCTGATAGCTTGCGCCAACGCCTCCCAGTACGGCAATAATGCCTACATCGCCCCTCAGGCGTCGCTCACAGACGGCATGATGGATGTTACAATACTGGAACCGTTTACGGTACTCGATGTGCCTGCCTTGTCGTTTCAGTTGTTCAACAAGACCATCAACCAGAACAGCCGTATCAAGACCCTAAAGGAAAAAAAGATAACAATACATCGTGCACAGGAAGGTGTATTCCATTTCGACGGCGACCCTGCAATGGGAGGAAAGGATCTGGAAGTAGAAATTATCTCTAAAGGGCTGAAAGTCATTGCTCCTCAGAAGGGCAAGTCGCCCATTGAGGCCTTCAACGTGCTCCAGCACTTCACCGATTTTATAGGCAGCCGCCCCATTACATCGACCATCACACGCAAGCATAAAGAACTGCTTCAGATTAATCACAATCTGCTGCGCCGGCTTTCGAAAAGAGATTGACGGCACCGGTTCCGGAAAACGTCACCACGATATGAGAAAAACGTCCCGATGTTCTTCTAAAAACATCGGGACGTTTTCCTATTTTTTGTACAAAAACTCAGAAAATTTGTACAAATTTTCAAGAGAACTTCATAACGATTCAAGCCACATGCCTAAATGAAAATAATCACATGTTTAAATAAAAATCTTTTGTAAGCTCGATATATGCCGGACTATATACATGTCGCTCAAGTTCCACGACCAGATGTTCCGTATCACACACAGTTATCTTTCTGCCCAAAGCCAGCAGTACACGTTTGGGTACAGCGTCCGGTTTAGTGTGTATCAAGGTCTTACGCACCGGATATAAATGTACGTCGGCAGCCAGAAGCATAAAGTCGTCGGCAGCATCTGCCGGAATGATAACAGAAAATACGCCTTCTTCGGCCAGCAGCTTCTCCACGGCTGCCAGCAGGTCGGCAAAGGTAAGACCGGCCGTATGGCGGGCTGCATTTCTGCGCGCATCGGGGCAATGAACTTTTTCCACGAAGTAAGGCGGATTGGAAACAATCACATCAAACGTCCCGTCGGCTTCCCGGCACATCTGCCTCACATCCTTGCGGCAAATATCAATCCGTTCTCTCCAGGGAGATGACTTCACGTTTTCTTGCGCCTGCCCTACCGCCTGTTCATCAATGTCTATACCAACGACGGGAGCCTGCGAGCGCTGGGCAATCATCAGTGCTATCAGTCCTGTTCCCGTACCGACATCAAGAATTCTTTTGGCACCGGCAACTTCCGTCCATGCGCCTAAAAGCACCCCGTCTGTTCCCACTTTCATGGCACATCGGTCATGGTAAACAGTAAACTGTTTGAATTTGAAATATGGATTGGGCATATTACTTACAATTCTTATTTTCCGTCAAAAATAAATAAATTATGCAGCTTTCGGGCGCAAAAATAGCATTTATTTTGTTAGCCACATTGTATTTGCAACAAATCTGCTTCCGTATTCGAAGCGGAATGTTTAACTTTGTACTCGTTTCTGAGCTTTGTAAAAATACGCTCTCATTTTAAATACACAAAAACGCGAATATGGTAAGAAGAAAAAAAATAGACACAGATAGTTTGATGAAAAAAGCAGGCGATGATGAACTCTCAATGGTTGCCGAAATAGATACTGCACCCGAAAATCTATCTGCCGATGAACTGGAGAAGGAAATTCCCATCATGACGTTGCGCAACATGGTGATGTTTCCAAGCGTGGTCATGCCTGTAACAGCAGGAAGACGCACTACGCTGAAACTCGTACACGAGGCGATGAAGGAAAAGAAACATATCGTCATTGCTACGCAGAAAGTCATGGAAGTGGAAGAGCCGGGACTGGCAGATTTATATCCTGTTGCTGTTATCGGACGCGTATTGCGCGTATTCGAAATGCCGGGCGGAAATACAACTGTAATCCTGCAGGCCAGCAATGTAAAGGTGCATCTGGATGAAGCAACGGAAACACGTCCTTACCTGAAAGGAAAGGTCAGCCTGATAGAAGAACAGATGGAGCCTAAGGATTCGGATGAATTCAAGGCACTCATGGATACATGCGTCGAACTGAGCAACAACTTTATTGATGTAGCCGACCACATGAGTCCCGACATTGCCTTTGCCCTGAAAAATCTGCCGAAGAACCACGTTCTTGTCAATTACATCTGTACCAACTTCCCTCTGTCGATAGAAGACAAGTTCCAGATGATCAGCGAAAACACGTTAAAGGATCGCCTTTACAGCCTGATACAGATTTTGAACCGCGAAACGAAACTGGCCAATCTGAAACAAGATATCCAGATGCGTACACGGGAAGACCTGGACAAACAGCAGCGGGAATATTTTTTGCAGCAGCAGATCAAGAATATACAAGACGAACTGGGACGCGGTCAGGAAGACGAGATAGACGAACTGCGCGACAAGGGCAAGAAGAAAAAATGGAAAAAGGAAGTGGCTGAAGTTTTCGAACGCGAGGTTTCGAAACTGGAGCGAATCAACCCTCAGTCGCCCGATTATAACGTCCAGCTTACTTATCTGCAAACTTTACTGGCACTGCCCTGGGATGTATATACTACCGATGTACTGAACATTCCTAATGCCGAAAAGATATTGAACAAGGATCATTACGGACTGGAAAAGGTAAAGGAACGCATCCTGGAACATCTTGCCGTGCTGAAACTGAAAGGAGATTTGAAATCACCGATTATCTGCCTTTACGGTCCTCCGGGAGTCGGTAAGACTTCGCTGGGACGATCTATCGCCGCAGCCCTGAAGCGTAAATACGTACGCATGTCGCTGGGAGGTGTACACGATGAAGCCGAAATACGCGGACACCGTAAAACCTACATCGGAGCCATGCCGGGACGTATCATCAAAAGTCTTATCAAGGCAGAAGCATCAAACCCGGTCATTATCCTCGACGAAATAGATAAGCTCAGCAGCGACCGTCAGGGAGATCCGGCTTCGGCTATGCTGGAAGTACTGGATCCGGAACAGAATAATGCTTTCCACGACAATTACATCGATCTGGATTACGACTTGTCGAAAGTAATGTTCATTGCCACGGCAAACAATCTGGGAACTATCCCTACTCCGCTGCTCGACCGTATGGAACTGATTGAAGTGAGCGGATACATTACTGAAGAGAAAATCGAGATTGCACGCCGCCATCTTATTCCAAAGGAAATGGAAGCTACCGGTCTGAAGAAAGAACATGTAAAATTCACCAAAGCGGCCATCGAGTATATCATAGAGAATTATACGCGTGAAAGCGGGGTACGTGAACTGGAAAAGAAGATCAGCAAGGTAATGAGAAAGATTGCTCTCGAAATTGCCAGCGACAAGTTCGAAGGATTGCACGAACTGAAGCCAGCCGATATCCGCCAATATCTGGGAGTTCCCGAATATTCGCGCGACAAATATCAGGGAAATGATTATGCGGGCGTAGTTACGGGACTTGCATGGACTGCCGTAGGCGGAGAGATTCTGTTCGTGGAAACGAGCCTGAGCAAAGGTAAAGGCGGACGCCTTACCCTCACAGGAAATCTGGGAGATGTCATGAAGGAATCGGCGATGCTGGCTTTGGAATACCTGAAAGCCCATACGCATCTGCTCGACCTGCCGGAGGGAATCTTCGAAAACTGGAACATTCATATCCATGTGCCGGAAGGAGCTATTCCTAAGGATGGACCGTCTGCGGGTATAACCATGGTCACCTCACTGGCTTCTGCACTTACCCAGCGCAAGGTGAAGGCTAATCTGGCCATGACGGGAGAAATAACCCTCCGTGGAAAGGTATTGCCGGTAGGTGGAATCCGTGAAAAGATTCTGGCGGCAAAACGTGCAGGCATCACCGATATTATCTTGTGCGAAGAAAACCGTAAGGATATAGAGGAAATTCAACCGTTATACCTGAAAGGACTGAACTTCCACTACGTAAAAGATATTAAAGAGGTACTTGCCTTGGCGCTGACAGACGAAAAAGTAGCCGATGCCATAGACTTTACTGTAACCGACGAAAAAGAAAAAGAGAAAGAAAAGTAAAAGCCTGTTTTTAGAATATGAAATTCGAATTACAATATACTGATCCGCGTTCGAATGCCCGTGCCGGACTTATCACAACCGACCACGGACAGATAGAAACGCCTATCTTCATGCCTGTAGGTACACTGGGCAGTGTAAAAGCCGTACACCTGCACGAATTGAAAGACGATATAAAGGCACAAATTATTTTAGGAAATACTTACCACCTCTACCTGCGTCCGGGACTTGATGTCCTGGAGAAGGCTGGTGGTTTGCATAAATTCAACGGATTTGACCGCCCGATGCTGACAGACAGCGGCGGCTTTCAGGTCTTTTCTCTTGCCGGCATCCGTAAGATGAAGGAAGAAGGAGTAGAGTTCCGCTCTCATATCGATGGTTCCAAGCACATGTTCACTCCTGAACGTGTGATGGATATTGAGCGTACCATCGGAGCCGATATCATAATGGCTTTCGACGAATGTACTCCGGGCACTGCCGATTACGAATATGCGAAGAAGTCGATGGAACGTACTCACCGCTGGCTGGACCGCTGTATCACCCGCTTTAATGAAACAGAGCCTAAGTACGGTTACCAGCAGTCGCTCTTCCCTATCGTACAAGGTTGCGTTTATCCGGACTTGCGCCGCCGCTCGGCCGAATACATCGCATCGAAAAATGCCGATGGTAACGCAATCGGCGGACTGGCAGTAGGCGAACCTACTGAAAAGATGTACGAAATGATTGAAGTAGTCAATGAAATACTACCGACCGACCGGCCACGTTATCTGATGGGGGTAGGTACTCCGGTAAATATTCTGGAGGGTATTGAACGCGGAGTCGATATGTTCGACTGTGTAATGCCAACCCGTAACGGACGAAACGGAATGCTCTTTACCAAAGACGGCATTATGAACATGCGCAACAAGAAATGGGAATACGACTACTCTCCCATCGAAGCCGACGGAGCTTCGTATGTAGACACAATGTATAGCCGCGCCTATCTGCGCCACCTGTTCCACGCACAAGAGCTGCTGGCCCTGCAGATAGCTTCTATCCACAACCTGGCTTTCTATTTGTGGCTGGTGGGCGAAGCGCGTAAACACATCATTGCCGGTGACTTCTCTACCTGGAAACCTGCTATGGTGAAACGCATTTCTACAAGATTATAAAATATTCCGGTAATGAAACTGATAAGCAAACTCCAACTGAAAGAACTTTTAAAAAGGAAATGGCTGAAAAGACTTGACCGCTATATAATTGTCAAGTTTCTGGGAACCTACTTTTTCGCCATCGCCTTGATTATCTCTATTGCCGTAGTATTCGACGTCAACGAAAACATTGACCACTTTATCAATAATAAGGCACCGCTGAAAGCAATCATATTTGATTACTATCTGAACTTTATACCTTATTATACTAACTTGTTCAGCCCGTTGTTCGTTTTTATCGCGGTAATCTTCTTCACCTCAAAGCTGGCGGAAAACTCCGAAATCATTGCCATGTTTTCTACCGGAATGAGTTTTAAACGACTCATGGTACCGTATATGATTTCGGCTGCCATCATTTCGGCCGTAACATTTGTTCTGGGTACGGAAGTAATTCCAACAGGAAGTGTTACCCGTCTGAGGTTTGAAGAGCTCTACAAGAAGAAGAAATCGGCAGACTACGCACGAAATATCCAGTTGGAAGTAGACAGTGGAGTGGTCGCTTATATGGAAAGATATGACGCCTACAGCAAGAGTGGCTATCATTTTTCGCTGGACAAATTCGAAGATCATAAACTTGTATCACACCTTACAGCTCGCCGGGCAACGTATGATACAACCATGTATCACCGTTGGATCATCAGAGATTACATGATACGCGAAATGAAAGGTATGCGCGAACACATCACGCGGGGCGACCGTCTGGATTCTATCATCAATATGGAACCTCAGGATTTTCTGATTACACGTGGACAGCAGGAAACAATGACCAGTCCGCAGCTTCGGGAATATATCACCAAACAAAAGCAACGAGGTTTTGCCAACATTAAAGAATTTGAGGTAGAATATCATCGGCGTATTGCCATGTCGTTTGCCGCATTTATCCTGACATCTATCGGACTATCATTATCGTCCCGTAAGGTAAAAGGCGGCATGGGACTGCATCTGGGTATCGGACTGGGACTTAGTTTTTCGTATATTCTGTTCCAGACTATCTCATCGACCTTCGCCATAAACGGTAATATGTCGCCTGCCATTGCAGTATGGATACCCAATGTGCTATATCTTTTTATTGCCATCTACCTGTATCGTAAAGCACCTAAATAAAACAGTATACTATCTTTTCAGGCATATAATGCTATGGGGCTCACATTTTCCTCGTACATTATATGCCTGAAATGTATCCGTCGTAGAACACAACTACCACTTGATGGTTTATATTGCTCTTTATCAACTAACTTAAATGATATAAACCATGTACACAGTAACCATTAATCTACAAATTTCTTTCGAGGAAGAAAATCAAGCGTGCAACAAGGAACTTATTCAACTTATTTATGAAGAACTTAAGCAATCGGCTCAACTCATACCCAACAAGTACAATAAGACGTCCCCCCACTCCGTTTCCGGCAGCAATATCTCCTTACCAGATTTCTTTGGATTTGCCAACCATGAAGCCAATGAGTTAGAACTTAATCACAGGTATAATACCTCGCACAACCACCGTACAGCTATCAAACGCCTGCAAGAGTATACAGAATCTCCCATACTTCCTTTCAATCGCATTACAGCACAATTTATCTCCAACTTCGAAAACTTCCTGAAATCCCGGGAATGCAGCCTAAACACGATTTCATGCTATATGCGTTCATTAAGGGCTATTTATAACAAAGCCGTCGACCAGCAACTGGTAGTCCAGCAATTTCCTTTCAATAATGTCTTCACAGGTACAGAAATTACACGTAAAAGAGCCGTATCATGTATGCTCATTCGAAGACTTTCTGAACTGGACTGTACTTCTAATCCGGCAATGCAACTGACAAAAGATATTTTCTTATTTAGCTTTTATACCCGTGGCATCTCGTTTATAGATATTGCCTATATGCAATATTCACACATAGAAAACGGCTATCTAAAATACCAGCGCAGCAAAACACACCAACACCTATCCGTGCGATTGGAAAAGCCTGCTTATAAAATTATCAACCGATATCGTGGCATCTCACAAGCCGATTACTTGTTTCCGATATTGACAAGTACGGAAGCCGAACAGTGCTATAAAGAATATCGCTATCAGTTGGGATTATATAACAAACGACTCAACCGTCTGGGAACTTTATTGGGATTAAAATATAGCTTATCGTCGTATGTGTCACGCCACACATGGGCAACTTTGGCACGAGAGTGTGGAATCCCAATGCCTGTTATCAGCGAAGGATTAGGGCATACCTCGGAACGAACTACACGCATATACATCAAACCGCTGGACAAACAACAGATAGATAAGGCTAATCATAAATTATTATACAAGACTTTATTCTCCGCCAGAGATACAGAAAAGAAATAAATACACCTTATATATTATATATAAAAAAGAAGTTGCCCACTCCCGGAAAATCCGTACAGAGGGCAACTTTTTGCTTTTTGTTGTATTCAAAAATTTTCTACCTCCACCTTCCTACCCGAAATCAATTCAGGAAAGAAGCCAATTCGGCTGTGGTAACGTTCTTAGCCACAATTATACCGCGGCTGTTTATCAGATAATTCTTAAAGCCACGCTCCAGGTCGTACGCCCGGAAAATCTCCGAATCGGAACCATCTGTTTCTACATAACAGTCGGATTCTGCCAATCCATCCTGCTTTACCGTTGCATTAAAAACCGATGCATAGCGGTCAAAAGAAACAGAAATCAACTTTATCTGGCTATATTTTTCTGCCAGATGCGCCAATGCAGCATTTTTTTCTCTGGACGCCGCATCGTAACTTGCCCAGAAGCTCAATAAAGTGTAACCCTCACGGGCATTGTGCAGATTGAGCAACTGCACAGAATCGCAAAGCATCAACTGAGGGGCTTCATCACCCAGCTTCAGTTTCTCTGCTGGAACGCTCTCCTTGCTAAAGCTCAGAGAGATTAGGGAACCTAAAATTAATACAACAAAAAACCATTTTACACTTTTAACCATGTAATTTGATTTTAGTTAATACTATCCGGGACTGCCCTTTCACAGTGATTTCTACCCGGAACATTGCCTGATGAAGTACATCTTTTTACAAAGAACAAACTTCATTATCTTGAGAAATCTGTCGCAAAGATAACTACTTTTTCTTTCATTGCCTAATAAAGATGCTACTTTTTATGTTTTGCAACATATTTTTATATTTTCATTTTTTAAGACAATTCACAAATCTGTGTGACTTTATGGGTAGAAAAGCAAGAAAACAGTATATTTGCAATTAATATCAGCATTATATACATGGATAAAACAACTACTGAACTCGTACTCATACGTATCAGCGGACTGGATCGTCCGGGGTTAACCGCTTCCATCACCGAAATTCTTTCGGGATACGATGTAGACATAATGGATATTGGCCAAGCTGACATTCACAGCACACTTTCGTTAGGCATTCTTTTCAAGTGCTGTGAAAAAGATTCAGGCAATATCATGAAAGATTTGCTTTTCAAAGCATCGGAATTAGGAATCAACATCCGTTTCTACCCCATTTCACGGGAAGAATATGAGGAATGGGTAAACATGCAAGGGAAAAACCGCTATATTCTGACACTATTGGGACGTAAACTTACAGCTCAGCAAATAGCTGGAGCAACTAAGATTCTGGCAGAACAGGGATTGAATATAGATGCTATCAGACGTTTGACCGGCCGTGTTCCCTTAGACGAGCGTAAGGCAAAAGTACGTGCCTGCATTGAATTTTCAGTTCGTGGTACTCCTCACGATATAGACGAATTGCAAAGAGACTTAATGCGGCTGAGCAGTACACTGGAGATGGATTTTTCATTCCAGAAAGATACCATGTATCGCCGGATGCGAAGGCTAATCTGCTTCGATATGGATTCCACTCTGATAGAAACTGAAGTCATAGATGAGCTGGCAAAACGTGCAGGTGTAGGCAAGCAAGTACAAGAAATAACCGAACGCGCCATGCGAGGGGAAATAGATTTCCGGGAAAGTTTCAAAGAACGTGTTGCCCTGCTTAAGGGACTGGATGAAAGCGTCATGAAAGATATTGCCGAACATTTACCTATCACAGAAGGAGTAGAACGCTTGATGTATGTATTGAAACGTTACGGATATAAGATAGCCATTTTATCAGGAGGATTTACATATTTCGGCAACTACCTGAAAGAACGTTTCGGCATCGATTATGTATACGCCAACAATCTGGAAATTGTAGATGGAAAGCTTACAGGACGTTACGTAGGCGATATTGTAGACGGAAAACGCAAAGCCGAACTATTACAGCTTATTGCACAGGTAGAAAACGTGGATATCGCACAGACAATTGCTGTAGGAGATGGAGCCAATGACTTGCCAATGCTTTCGGTTGCAGGCTTAGGCATTGCGTTTCATGCCAAGCCCAAGGTGAAGGCCAATGCCAAGCAGTCAATAAACACCATCGGACTGGACGGAGTATTATACTTTTTAGGATTTAAGGATTCATACCTCGACGAGCGAGGAAATAGTTAATTTATTTGAGAAACAATATATGAAGTTTTCAGAACTGAACTTAGAAGATAGTGTACTACAGGCACTCGATGCCATGAACTTTCAGGAGTGTACTCCGGTACAAGAGCAGACTATACCTGTCATTCTGGAAGGGAAAGATTTAATAGGTGTAGCTCAAACCGGAACGGGCAAAACGGCAGCTTATTTATTACCTGTCATCAACCAGTTGAGTAAAGGAGGTTATCCGGCCGATGCCATAAATTGCGTCATCATGTCCCCTACCCGTGAGTTGGCACAACAGATAGACCAGCAAATGGAAGGCTTTTCTTATTTTATGCCGGTTTCAAGCGTAGCCATCTATGGAGGAAACGATGGAGTACGCTTTGAGCAGGAAAAGAAAGGTCTGACATTGGGGGCAGATGTGGTTATTGCCACACCGGGACGTCTTATCAGCCATTTAAGTTTAGGATATGTAGATTTATCGAAAGTTTCCTTCTTTATTCTTGATGAAGCCGACCGTATGCTGGACATGGGATTTGCCGATGATATCATGCAAATAGTTAAATATCTGCCCAAAGAGCGACAAACCATTATGTTTTCGGCTACAATGCCTGCCAAAATACAGCAACTTGCAAAAACGATACTGCAAAATCCGGTAGAAATAAAGCTGGCAGTATCAAAGCCGGCCGAAAAAATAATACAAGCAGCTTATATATGCTACGAAGCCCAAAAGTTAGGCATCATAGAAAGCCTGTTCAGCCAGCAAAAGCCTGAACGAGTTATCATTTTTGCATCATCCAAGTTAAAAGTAAAAGAAGTCGCTAAATCGTTGAAACGAATGAACCTGAATGTAGGAGAAATGCATTCCGACCTTGAACAGAGCCAGCGTGATGCCATTATGCATGAATTCCGTAACGGACGTATCAACATGCTGGTAGCAACCGACATCGTAGCACGTGGTATCGATATAGACGACATCAGATTGGTCATCAATTACGACGTTCCCAACGACAGTGAAGACTATGTGCACAGAATTGGCCGTACTGCACGTGCCAACAATGACGGATGTGCCATTACTTTCGTCAGCGAAACAGAACAAAGCAAATTTAAACAAATAGAAAATTTTCTGGAGAAAGATATCTACAAGATACCTGTTCCCTACGAACTGGGAGAATCCCCAAAGTACGCACCGAAGGAAACTCACAAAAAAAATTCTGCAGGCAGAAACAAAAGCAAGAAACGTACTTATAAAAAACATCCGGGAAATAAGCCTGAAAAAGCATAACTCAATTGTATGAACCACCTGTTATATGAATATTCACTTTGCACGGCATTGGCGCTAATGATTTTTTTCGGCTTCTATTTTATCTTTGCCCAGACGCCCGACAAATCTATTTTCAGAAATTACCTTCGCTCACGCCGTACAATGGGTACGGCGCTTCTTGTACTTTCGGCAAACTATGCAGTACATCTGTTCTGTGGCATTCGCTTTACCAGCCACAATGCAGCCATTCTGATGAACTTGTCTACCTACTTTTTATGCTACTGGCTTTTCAGTTCTGCTCTGACTTCACTGCTTGACCGCTTTTACATCACGCGCCGACGTTTTATACAACACATAACGCTATGGGTGCTGTTTACAATTCTGGCAGGATGCGTACTGTTTTATCTGCCCAAGGGAACGATACAGAACTCCGCACTTCTATGTATGGCAACATGGCTGTTTGCGTATGGCATCCGGCTGGCACGCCGTCTAATTCTGGCATACCGGCGTGCTGTCAGACTTTTCGACGACACCCATGCCGATGATATTGGTGCATACATACGCTGGCTTTCCATCTTTACATACTGGGCTGCCATTTTTGGTGTAAGTTGCGGAATACTTACCTTCCTTCCAGACCGGTATATTTTTATATGGATTCTTTCTTCCATTCCTTTTTATATTTACCTGTATCATTCTTATATGAACTATTTATTGTTCTACGAACCGATAGAGCGTGCATTGGAAGAAGAAACATCAGAAAACAAAGAAACATTATCCCCCTCTTGTTACACAGATATAGCAGAAAACATAAAAAAATGGTTGGATGAAGATGGTTTCATACGCCAAGGTCTCACTATCAAAGAACTTGCTGAAACACTTCATACAAATCGTACATACCTCTCAAACTATATCAAAACTGCATACCATCAGTCTTTCCGCGACTGGATAACCGCTTACCGCATTGAATATGCTAAACGTCTGATGATTCAATATCCAGAGCAAACCATTGCCGAAATATCCGAAAAATCAGGCTTTTTATCTCTAAGCCATTTTATAAGAATCTTTAGAGAAAAAGAAGGTATTTCTCCTGCTAAATGGCGGAAATCAAGGTTCTGAAACAAAATAATTTTACAGTCTTCCTATAGCCTAAATAACAAAAAATAGCTCAAACGACAACCGGCGGGTTGCCTAAACAGCAAAAATTTGTCAAACGGACAAAACGATTTTTTTATTATTCCAAGCCAAGGATTAATAATTTTTTTATTTTACTTTGTCCAATAAGATTGACTAAGCTGTATTAAAAATCAATAATTTATGATGCTATTAAAAAGGTTAATGACTACTGTTTTACTAATGTTTGCACTATTATTGCCAACAATGGCACAGCAAAAAGCAGACACGACCTACACCTTCTGGTTCGTTCCGCAGAAGGATATGTTCTATGTGCCATGGAGTGGAAATAACATAGAGCTTGCCCGCCTGCTAAAATGCATCGAAAGCAACCGAACGGACATTCTTGACAGCAGACTGCCGCTGCTGGTTGACGGCTATTGCAAGTCATTGGGCAGCGAAACCGAGAATCTGGCTACGGCGAAAATCCGTTCCAACCGTGTAAAATCGGAACTGATTACACGCGCAGGAATAAAAGAAGAAAACTTCATCACCCGCAACCATGCGACAGAGGGCGATTTCGTCACCGTGCGCCTGACGGTTCCTGTAAGGGAGGCTATTGTATCTGATGCGGAAGCAGAGGCACGACGCAAGGCTGAGGCCGAACGTCTGGCAGCCGAGAAGCGTGCCGAACAAGAACGGCTTGCCGAAGAACAGCGTAAAGCGGAAGAAGCCCAACCAAATACCCTTACCGACATGCCGTCGGAAACCAAAAAACCAACTGATTATCATCTCTCTCTACGTGCCAACCTGCTGCGTTGGGCTACCCTGACACCCGATTTAGGACTTGAATGGCGCATCTGCCCGTCGTGGGGCATTGCCGTAAACGGCTCGTGGACTTCTTGGAGCTGGAGCGACAAGGACCGCCGCTATGCACTCTGGGAAGTGGCTCCGGAAGTGCGTTACTATATGGGAGAAAAGAAAGCCTGGTATCTGGGTGCTATGTTCAAGGCCGGACAGTTCAACTACAAGCTCTCCGAAACGGGCAAGCAGGGCGACCTGATGGGTGGCGGCATCACTGCCGGCTACCGGCTGCGGCTGAACAAGGCATTAGATCTTGATTTCAACCTCGGTCTGGGCTACCTGAATACAGACTATGAGAAATATGAAGTCATCGACGGTGTGCGCGTGCGCCGCGGCAACGAAACAAAGGACTGGTGGGGACCCATCAATGCCGGTGTGACATTGGTATGGAAGTTATTCTAAATAAACTGCAAGCCGAGAGCAGAACGGAACTTGTTCCGGTTATGCCGAGGCGCAGCGTTTATTGAAGATTGAAAATCTTAACTGAGAGGAATCGAATATGAAAGCAAGACAATATATCAATATGATGGGAATGGCAGCCGCCGTGCTGCTCTCTTCCTGCGTGAAGGACACGCTTTATGACACGCCGCATCCCGACTACGGGAAGATTGCGGTGACAGCCGACTGGTCGGCCCGCGGTGAGGGCATCGACATACCTGCCACATGGACGGTCACCATGGGCGACTATACGGATACGGAGACTTCCGCCACCCATGCTCCCGACCATCTGTTTGCTCCGGGCAGCTACACACTCGCGGTGTGGAACCCAGCTGAAGGAATCACGGTGAACGGTACCACCGCCACCGTTGCCGCCGCCACGGGAAACCGAGCAGGTACGGATGCCTTTGTGAACAATGCTCCGGGATGGTTCTTCACCTATACGGAACAGTTGAGCATCGAGAAAGACAAGGACTATCCGCTGACCGCCGCGATGAAGCAGCAGGTGCGCGAGCTGACGCTTGTCGTCGAACCGACGGGTGATGCCGCCGGACGCATCACGGAGATTGTTGCCCATCTGACGGGTGCAGCCGGGACACTCGACTTCGCTACCGATACCTACGGAGCCGCTTCGAACGTCGTGCTGCCCTTCACAAAGATTACCGAAGGGGCCGATGCCGGCAAGTGGAAAGCCACGGTGCGGCTGCTGGGTGTGACCGGCACGGAACAGTTGCTGACGGGCGAAATCCGCTATGCTGACGGCAACCCGACCTCCACCACGCTGAAAAGCGACCTTACGGAAGCTCTCAAGGAGTTCAACACCGGAAAGGGCGAATCGCTGACCCTCGGCGGAACGCTTGTAGAGACACCGGAAGAAGCCGAGCTCTCCACGTTCGAAATCACGGACTGGACACAGAGATACGGTGGAGACGTAGATGCGGATCTGTAGACAGTCATGCGATGGAACTAAGAAGGCGATCCAATTATGATTTGGAAAATGGACTCTGACTCTACTTACGCGTTCTTTGACATATTGGGAAAACGGGAAACTGATGGCAGACATGCAAAATAAATCCACTTAATTAGTGGACTATTGCAAATAATTTACTTTTTTTGTAAAAAATATGAGTCGCCTCGGCATAGAACAATCTGAAAACTGCGTTTTCGCTTGACTTTGCTCTCGCCTTTCACTATCTTTACCACGTGGACTAACCAGAATATATAGAAATCATATTCAACGAAAAATATTTGCAAGAAATGTATGTTACAGGACATACTGACAAAAAACACCGCTATCAACCGCAAGTGGTGCGCAAATATATCCGCGTAATCGATGTAATGATGGAGACATCCAACGTACAAGGGCTTATGAGATATAATTCGCTGAATTATGAGAAGCTGAAAGGCGACAAGGCTGGACTTTCGTCAGTAAGGGTCAATGACCAGTACCGCATCGAGTTTGAGGAACGGACAAAGGAAGGCGAAACCATAGCTACAATATGCAATATAACAGATTTGTCGAACCATTATAAATAAGTGACAGATTATGATTGAGATACAAGGAACAGATCCGAATATGATTGCCAACAACCTTAAGGCGGCATATCCTACTCACCCGGGTGAAGTGCTGAAAGAAGAAGTTGAGTACCGTAAACTGTCGCAGCGCAGGCTGGCAGAGCAGATGGGCATCTCATACAAGATGCTGAACGATATTCTTAACTGTCGCCGCCCTGTTACGGCTCAGACGGCCATGCTCTTCGAGGCGGTTCTCAATATACCGGCAGATTCGCTGATGCGTCTGCAGATGAAATACAACATGCGGCAGGCTGCTGACAACCCATCGTTCATGGAGCGGCTCAAGGAGGTGCGCAAGCACGCCGCCATGCTTTAAGACCGCTTTATAGGTCTAAGGTTTCCCGTCCCGCCATGTTCCTTTTGTGGAATATGGCGGGACGTTCGTTTTTCCCTTTATGCCAAGGAACGCTTATAAGAACTGATTATTAACAACTTTAACACTTATAAGCAATGATGAAGATAAGACACCTTGCACTTGCAGCGCTCGCCCTCGCACTGGCAGCCTGCAATAACGACAACGAGATTCTGAACAATGACGATCCCGTGGCCGCCCGGTTTATCGCCGACATCGCCCCCGCCACCCGCGCCAACGGAACTACCTGGGACGCCGGCGACCGTATCGGCATCACCGACATCGGTACGCGGTACGACAACGTGCCTTATATCCTGAAGAACGGAACATTTGAGGCAGAAGAAAAGGTCATCTATATCGAAGATGCAAAGACCCATACTTTCCGCGCCTACTATCCGTACAACGCGGCGGGAGGCACCCTCGCAGCCACGACCGATGCCACGGCGCAGCAGAACCAGCCTGCCATCGACTTCCTCTTTGCTTCAGGAGCCACGGGAGACAAAAACAGCCCGGTGGTGAGCTTCACCAACAAAACGAAGGATGGCGGTGCAGACAACTCCTTCCACCACCGCATGAGCCAGATAACCCTTACCTTCGAGGCGAGCGACGGCGTGGATTTCAGTGTGATCAAGCCTGAACGTTACACGCTGGACGGATTGATACTCACCGGTACGTTCAACACGGCCGACGGCATTGCCACCGCAGACGACGGGACACAGACCGGAGAACTGACCATGGAGCTGGCAGACGGCAACCTCACGTCATCGGTCATCCTCTTCCCGCAGACAACTGCATCCCTGCCGTTGACTGTGAATTACAGAAGTCAGAATTATCATGCCATACTCACCGTGCCCGAAGGCGCACTGCAGGCGGGCAACAACTATACCTATACCGTCAAGGTACGCAACAAAGAGCTCGAAGTCAGCGAAGCCACAATTTCACCGTGGCACGATGTGGAAGGTGGCGATGCCAGTGCGGAAATGTAACGCCCCCATGCAAATTAACAATTAAAGACTATAAACAGAATGAAGACAAGATTTTTTGCTTTTGCAGCGCTGGCATTGACACTTGCCGCCTGTAACAACGACAACGAGAACCTGAATGACGGCCCGGTAGCCGCCAAGTTTATCGCCGACATTACGCCCGCTACCCGCGTCAATTCTGAAGGAACCGAGTGGACCGAAGGTGACCGCATCGGCGTCACCGGCGCAGGCTTTACCAACGTGCCCTACAAGAGAGAGTACGGTATGTTCGTGCCTGACGGTACGGTCATCTATTTTGACGACACCGAAACCCATACCTTCCATGCCTACTATCCGTATCAGGCTGAGGGCGGAACGGTGACCGTCAGCACCGCAGCCGACAAACAGGGCACGGGCATCGACTTCCTCTTTGCCTCGGGAGCCACGGGCGACACCCACAACCCAGAGGTGAGCTTCACCGACAAAACCGACAAAGGCGGCCCAGACAACTCCTTCCAACACTGCATGAGTCTCATCAAGTTCACCTTCAAGGCGGGCGATGGCATCATTTTCAACGGAATGGAACCTGCCAGCTACACGTTGGGCGGGTTGAAGCACGAAGGCACATTCGACACGGCTACCGGCGCGACTGCCGTAACCGCAGCCGACAACTCGCCGATTAACATGCAGCTTAACGGCGCCACCGCTTCGCAAGTCATCATTCTACCGCAGGAAGTGACCATTCCTCTTGACCTGAGCGTGTCTTACAACGGACAGAGCTACAAAGCCACACTGAAACTGCCTGAGACACCCACAGCCAATTTCTATGCAGCAGGCTATGCCTACACCTACAACATCACGCTCAATAATAAGGACATCGAAGTGAGCGAACCCACAATTACTCCGTGGAAAGACGGAGATTCGTTCAATGCAAACTCTACGCTGTAAGTTCCACATACAGCTGCCCCGGCGCAAGCGACAAGCCGGAGCTGCCCATAGACAATATGGTGCGACGGCCGTTTTCGCAGGCGGCGGCAGCACAAAATAAGCGTTCTTTAAAAAGATTGTATAGGAAACAGAATGATTATTGCCGGAAAAGGGCTATTTTTGTTAACGTAATCAAAAGAAAAAGAATACTATGGCAAAGAAATCGTCCCTCCAGGTGAAAGGTACCACCATCAGAACCTTGCAGCATAACGGCATCGACTACATCTGCATCACGGACATCGCCCGCCAGAAAAATCCTGCCGAGCCTAAAGACGTGGTGAAGAACTGGATGCGGCTGAAGAACACGCTGGAATACCTCGGACTGTGGGAGCAGCTGAACAACCCTGCGTTTAAAGGGGTCGAATTCGACCCCCTTTTAGCAGAAGCGGGCAGCAATGCGTTCACCATGAGTCCTTCAAGGTGGGTGGAACTGACCGGGGCTGTCGGCATCCTGTCGAAAAACGGTGCCGGAGGCGGGACGTATGCGCAGCGCGACATCGCGTTTAAGTTTGCCAGCTGGGTTTCCGTGGAGTTCGAGCTGTATCTTGTCAAGGAGTTCCAGAGGTTAAAAGAGCAGGAACAGACTTTGCTGGGATGGTCGGCCAAGCGAGAACTCTCTAAAATAAACTACCACATTCACACGGATGCCATCAAGCAAAATCTCATTCCAGCGGAAGTAACGGCGCAGCAGGCAAGCCGCATATATGCCAGCGAGGCTGACGTGCTGAATGTCGCCCTCTTCGGCATGACGGCACTTGAATGGCGCGATGCCCATCCAGACTTGAAAGGCAACATCCGTGACTATGCAGGCATAAACGAACTGATATGCCTGTCGAACATGGAAAGCCTGAATGCCGTGCTCATCAACGAAGGACTGTCCCAGAGCGAACGGCTCGTCAAACTGAACCGGATAGCCATACAGCAGATGCGCATTTTGGAAGACACAAACCGGAAGTTGCTGAAATAATCATTTTCTTTCCTTATCATTCTTTTGTTCGGAACGCTTGTAAGTAGTATTGGAAACATAAAACTTAGAAGCGATATGAACTTATTGAAACATTTTACTTACCCGGCAGCAGCCGCGCTGCTCCTTGCCACGGCTGCCTGCACGACGGACGAACTGGCGGACGGCAACCGTCTGCCCGAAGGACAATACCCCCTTGAGATAGCCCGCATCACCCTTGGCGTGGAGGGCGGCGAGGCGCAGCCCTGGGGCGCACCGCAGACGCGCGTCAGCGAGATTGCGGACGGCACGGGCAGCGTGTTCGACGCGGGCGACCGGTTCGCCGTGCAGATAGACGGCAAGGAAGAGGTCGGCACCTACACCGTGCAGGACGACCACACCGTCAGAGCCGAAACACCCCTGTACTGGAGCGACCGCAACGACCACACCGTCACCGCCTGGTACCCCGCCACGGACGGCACCATCGACCTCGGCAACCAGAGCCAAAGTCTTGCTTATCTGCTGGGCGGTACGGGCACGGGCAAATATCCGGATCCCGTCACGCTGAACTTCACCCACGCTCTGGCGAAGGTACGCATCACGCCTTCGGACGATGCACTCGGCAAGGTGCAAAGCCTTCAGCTCTATACCTATACACAGTGTACCTACGAAAAAGGCAATGCCGGACAGGGCTCGCAAGAGGGCTGGATAGAGATGAAGAAGTGCGAATACACCGAGAACGGCGCAACCATCACCTGCTGGGAGGCGAACGTGGTGTCCGGCTACGAAATCAAGAAACTGAGGGCAAACGGCACCGAGGAACGCAACCTCTCCGCCGCCTTCACACCCGAGGCGGGCAAGTTCTACAATATCACACTGAATTATGACAAGGGATATAACCTGTCTGCTGACGGCAAGACCTACGAAGTTTACAACGCCAACGGCCTGCTGGAATGGAACGAAGCCGCACGGAATGACCTGTCGATAAATTGTACCCTAATCGCCGACATTGACCTTACTGGCAAAGAGTGGACGCCGATAGGCAGCAATATAAACTATGTCTATACCGGATATACCGGTACATTCGACGGTCAAGGCCATACCATCTCCGGACTTACGATCAATCAAGCAAGATTTGCTGTAGGATTGATTGGTTGTATAGATAAAGGTGGCACGGTGAAGAATGTGCAGCTGAAGAATGTGAATATATCTGGAGAAAGCGAAGTTGGTGCCATAGCAGGAGCCAGTCTGGGTACCGTTATTGGATGCTCGGTTGAGGGCGGCAGCGTGACGGCCTCTCTTACAGTGGCAGGTGGAGTAGTTGGATATTCTCGATCACTTGGAACTGGAGAACATGGCGACATCATTGGTTGCTCATCTTCAGCCACCGTCCAAGGAGAAAGTAGTGTTGGTGGTGTATTAGGCGTTATAACTGACGGCTTCATTACCGCCTGCTATTCCACAAGCGACGTGGTGGCAACAAGAACAGAATATGCAGCAAATGCCGGCGGTGCTGTAGGAAATAGCACCACCGGCACTATCACTGCCTGTTACCATGCCTCCGGTACCATTACCGGACAAGGCAACATCGGAGGTGCTATAGGACAGAATACTGGTGGTGTCCTAACCGCCTGCTATTGGAGCGACTATGATGGCAATGGTATCGGCAAGGACAACGCCAGCATAGGCACACCCATCAAGGTGGACGGCACGACCGTCAACTGGAAGGAGGCCGTTGATGCCATGAACACCGCCTTGCAGAACGCAGGCTCAGAGTGGCGTTACGAACTCACCGGAGCATTGCCTACATTGAAGAAACAGTGAACCGTCGGGCGGGAAAAATTCCGCCCGTAACGGAACGATTTCGTAAGCCAGAAGACCCATGATGCTCGCATCAATGGGCTTGGCGAGAAATCGCACTTTCAAGAACGATAACCGAAGTATAACCTCATAAAGAAAGGAGGACGTGATGGAACACACGGAGAATCTACCAGTGGGTTATATCGGCAAACAATGTCCCAACAAGCTGTTGGTTTCTCTCGTCAATCTGGAACACGAAACCAACAGCCCGTTGGCGACTACATATAAAGAAACTTATTTCGAAATAAAATACCCAGATTGAATATGCTGCCCACTTTCTATGATGCGCACAAGTTCACTACGCATTTTTTGGACAAGTTCCTGATTTCCGTCTGCCACATTGATCCGTTCACCCGGATCGGACAACAAATTATACAACTGATCCTCAGCCGGATTATTTCCCAGTTCAGTGTTGGTCTCCTTATTAATTGCCGGACCATTTGCCGCAGGAATATACTTCCACACACCATCCGTTATCGACAAGTTATTCTGCACATTATGTTCTACCGTCCAAATACGTCCCTTCGCATTAGATTCAAACCATGAATTCAAGTGATTTTCACTATCGGGTGCACTCCCTACCGGAAGCTCGACTCCACACATCGAAGCAAACGATGCAAACCAGTCAACCTGACTAACCAAATAATCCGAAACTCCGGGGGTAATCTGTCCCTTCCAGCGTATAATGCATGGGACACGTGTCCCGCCTTCATAACTGCTATACTTACCACCTCTATACACACCAGTGGCCTTATGATCCCCTAATAACTCTACTGCCCGATCCTGATAACCGTCATCTATAACGGCTCCATTGTCGCTCGAAAGAATCACAATCGTATTATCATCCAGATTCAGCTTTTTCAATGTTTCCATCACCTGCCCCACAGTCCAGTCGAAAGACAACAATGCATCCCCCCGAGGGCCTAACCCACTCTTACCGGCAAAACGCTGATGAGGTACACGAGGCACATGAATATCGTTTGTAGCCAAATAGAGGAAGAAAGGCTCTTTAGACTGCTGACTCTTCTCTATAAAACGGATGGCATGAGCCGTTATACTATCGGCTATGTCTTCATCCCGCCATAAAGCACTCTTTCCACCTTTCATATATCCGATACGTGAAATACCATTGACGATAGACTGATCGTGTCCGTGCGAAGGAAACATACGCAACAGTTCCGGATTATCCTTCCCTGTAGGTTCACCGGGAAAATTCTCTGTATAACTTACATACACAGGATCATTAGGGTCCAGACCAACCCCTCTGCCATTTTCCATAAAGATACACGGAGTACGGTCAGCAGTTGCCGCCATAATATAAGAATAATCGAAACCAAGATCTGCCGGATTAGGCTTAACTACTCCATTCCAGTCCTGCTTGCCGGTTTCATTCCCCAATCCGAGATGCCATTTTCCTACTACCCCTGTCTGATATCCCGCATCCTTAAACATATCAGCAATGGTATAACGTTCGGGGGTTATAATCATGGCTGCATTTCCTGCTGCAATGCCAGTCCCTTCTCTGCGCCAAGCATACTCACCGGTTAACAAAGCATAACGCGAAGGAGTACTTGTAGCAGCGGCACAATGAGCATTTGTAAAACGTATTCCTTCGGAAGCCAGTTTCTCAACATTGGGAGTACGTACAGCCGACGTACCATTACAACTTAAATCTCCATAACCGATATCATCGGCGTAAATAAGTAACACGTTAGGACGCTCAGGCATTTGTTGTGCAAAAGCCGATGAGTAAAGTGACAAAAGACCTATCGGCAGAATTAAATTTTTCATAGTATTTTAACGTGAGTTCGATGAATTATAACTATTTGTAAATTTGGTGATTAGCGAAAATTGTTGTAACTTTATAGTGTTCAATTACAAAGTATTACAAACAATAATCGCTATGATCACCGAGGACAAAGTTACAGAATTATTTTGTATGGCAGAT